>JANOQK010000375.1:0-8044 GCA_031414855.1 Bacteroidia bacterium
AATTCATTTCCTTTTTGATATTTTTGTGTAACATTCTCTCATTCAAGCAATCATTAAATCTTAAAGTATATGTCAGGCGTAAATAAAGTAATATTAGTAGGTCGGTTGGGAAAGGATCCTGAAGTGCGTAATCTGGAAAACGGAGCAACGGTGGCTAATTTCACCATGGCTACCTCTGAAAGCTATAAAGACAAAACAACTGGCGATAAAAAAGAAATTACCGAGTGGCATAACATTGTGCTTTGGAGAGGTTTGGCTGAAATAGCGGCCAAGTATCTACACAAAGGTGATATGGTGTACATTGAGGGCAAACTGCGCACCCGCTCGTGGGAAAAAGAAGGTGTAACCCGCTACACGACTGAAATAATAGGAGACAACATGACCATGCTTAGTACTAAGCCAAGTGGTGGTGGCAATCCTGAGTATCGCCCATCTACTCCGCAGCCCGCCAATAGCAATCAGGACTATCGCCCGGAGCCAACGACAGACGATCTTCCTTTTTAAGTAATTTTGAATTTTGAACGATGAATTTTGAATGTAAAAGTATCTCATCGTTCAAAATTTGGATGAACTTAAGCTTTGTCGTTATTTTTTTAGCGATAACATCTTGTTCAAAAACCTACCAGCCCAAACCAAAAGGCTACAATCGATTCAATTTGCCCGAGGCGAAGTATCAGGCTATGCCGGATACGTTACCGTATCGCTTTGAATATTCAGCTTATGCCCAGCTTAGAAAAGACACTTCGTGGGTACGGAATAAATATTGGGTGGAAATTTATTACCCTGAAATAAAAGCTAATATCCACGTCACGTACGAGCCTCTCAACAATTCGGAAAAACTATTGAAAGAATTATTGAATGATGCCTACGTGCTCACCGCCAAACATCAGATCAAAGCCTACGCTATTGATGAGACATTCACCCGCACGCCCAGCGGAAAGATGGCAGTGATAGCAGAACTGGATGGCGAAGTGCCGAGTCAGTTTCAATTCACGATGACCGACTCGACTAAGAATTTTTTGCGAGGAGCTCTTTATTTTAATACGAAAGTTCAAAACGATTCACTTCAGCCCGCCATTGACTATGTGAAGAAAGACATGCTGCGGATGATCAATACGTTGCAGTGGAGAAACTGATTAGCCAATTATCAATGTGCAAATGTGCCAATGGTAAGTTAATTTGCGCAAAGCCCAATTGATAATCGGCTAATTGAAGCATTGAATAATTTCTTCGACACCTCCATTGAATTTCTCAAAGGCGTTGGCCCGCAGCGTGCCGCTATGTTGCAGAAGGAGTTGCGCCTCTTCACATTTGGCGATCTCATCCAATACTATCCCTTTCGTCATGAAGATCGAACTCAGTTTTATTTGGTAAAAGATATACATGAGGCAATGCCCTTTGTGCAGATCAAAGGAAGGATCAAGAGCATGGGTGTAGCGGGTGGAGGTTTTAAGAAAAGACTTGTTGCTTCTTTCACAGATGGAACCGGTGAACTTGAACTCGTTTGGTTTCAGGGCATCAACTGGGCATTAGAAAAAATTAAACCTGGTGTTGACTATATCATTTTCGGAAAACCAAATCGCTTTGGAAAAACACTTTCCATCGCTCATCCGGAAATTGATTTGCTGAGCACCAAAAGTGAGAAGGGCGGATTTCCTGCCCGTCCGGCAGGCGGGCTACAACCGATTTATTCACTCACTGAAAAATTAAAGGCACGGCATATCGATAGCAAACTGATTTCAAAACTTCAGCAAGAAGTGATACGGGCTGCACAGCCGCACATTCGCGAAACGTTGCCTGAGTCAGTTTTAAAGAAATATAAATTCTTATCAAAGAAAGCCGCACTCTTACACATTCACTTCCCTCAAAGTCTTGAACTGTTGGCGCAAGCACGGCAACGACTTAAGTTTGAAGAGTTGTTCTTCATTCAGCTTCAATTGCTCAAGCTGAAATTAGTGCGCCAGGAAAAGTTCAAGGGGCAGGTATTTTCGGATACGGCCATTCTAACTTCTTTTTATAAAGATCATTTACCATTTCCTCTGACAGAAGCACAAAAGCGCGTAATCAGAGAGATTTATACGGATATGAAGTCGGGTAAACAAATGAACCGACTCCTTCAAGGGGATGTTGGAAGCGGAAAAACCATTGTGGCTTTTATTTGCATGCTGCTGGTGATTGGCAGCGATGCCCAGGCGGCTTTAATGGCACCCACCGAAATTCTGGCCCAACAACATTTCATCAACTTAAAGAAATATGCTGATCGTGTGGGAATTTCCATTGCCTTGCTCACTGGCTCTACAAAGAAATCGGCACGAAAGATTTTGCATGAACAGCTACAGAATGGAACATTAAAAATTTTGGTAGGCACACATGCTTTATTGGAGGACGAGGTGCAGTTTCATAACCTCGGCCTATCGGTGATTGATGAGCAACATCGCTTTGGTGTAGCGCAGCGTTCAAAGTTGTGGCAAAAAAATTCCGGGCTGCACCCGCATGTGTTGGTGATGACGGCCACACCTATACCAAGAACATTAGCGATGACACTGTATGGTGATTTAGAAATTTCAGTAATTGATGAATTGCCAAAGGGAAGAAAGCCAATCAAAACTTCTCATCGATATGATTCTCATCGTTTGCAAGTCAATGGTTTCATAAAATTGCAAGTAGAAGAAGGCCGACAAGTTTATATCGTGTATCCTTTAATTGATGAATCCGAAAAACTTCAACTCAAGCATTTGATGGATGGGTATGAAAGTGTAACGCGCGCTTTCCCTGATTTGCCCATCAGCATTTTGCACGGCAAGATGAAGCCCGAAGCAAAAGATTTTGAGATGGCGCGGTTTGTAAAAGGCGAAACAAAAATTATGGTGGCCACCACCGTGATTGAAGTAGGTGTGGATGTACCCAATGCATCGGTGATGATCATTGAAAGTGCCGAACGTTTTGGTCTTTCACAACTTCACCAGTTACGCGGAAGAGTGGGGCGAGGTGCCGATCAATCGTATTGTATTTTAATCACTGATTATAAAATCAGTGCAGAATCGAAAGTGCGCATTGAAACCATGGTGCGCACCAACAACGGTTTTGAAATTGCCGAAACAGATTTGAAACTGCGCGGCCCAGGCGACTTGATGGGCACTCAGCAAAGTGGCTTGTTGGATTTGGCTATAGCAGATTTAAGTAAAGACCAGGCTATTTTGCAGCAGGCACGCGATGAAGCAATTTCTATTCTTGCAAAAGACCCCGAACTCGATCATTCGGAAAATAAGGCCATCCGGGCACAGGTGGATTCTATTAAAAAGACTGCTGTGAACTGGAGTAGAATTAGTTGAGTAAAAGCACTAGCAAAAATATACACCTGCTGTCCCCACGAGACACTTCATAGTAGTGGCTGATGCACGTGCTAAACAATGGAATGTCATTCCGGGCTTGCACAAATTTTACTACAACGTGCCGAGTAGAGTTTGACCCGGAATCCCGTGAAGATATACAAGCGCATTTTAAGCTTATGCTCCCTCCTTATTCGGATTGTTTACTGGTTTGGGGTTTCCTTCACTTCGCTCTGTCAATTTTGGCCAGTCCCGCCTGTCTGCCGAAAGTTTCTGTAGGCAGGCAAAGACATTTTAAGATAAGGCATCAGCAAAACTTCTACCAGCATATAACTTAGTCAACCGAGCATCGGTTAAGCACTTTTGAGCAGAGGACAAAGCGGGGCGCGCTTCAGTGATGCATAAACTTTCATCTGACAAAGAGGGAAAGGCTTCGGTGATGGTGAAACTTTCATCGGACAAAGGGGGGTGAGCTTCAGTGATGCAACAACAGCCACATGACAAAGCAAACTGTGGGTCGGTGAGAGTGAACTTCGCATCGTGCAACGGAAACCGAGCATCGGTCATCGGGTAGATCATTATACTTCAACCCGAAAACAGGCAGAATGATTACCTCTCTGGGTTCCGTGAAATGGAATGCCCGAAACCATTCCTGCGCTTGCTGGAGTTCTTCTCCAACAAGCATATGAGGAAGTCAAATGGCCTTTAGAGCTATTGGGCTTGAAGCCAAATAGGGGTTACCATTTCCATGTGATTTATATGTAAGATTTGGCTCCCAAAACATACATTTTGTTGTAACTTTCTGACCATCAACAATCCAAATTCGAATGAAAAGACTTTTACCACTACTCCTTGTTCTTATCAGCTTAGGATCTTATGCTCAAAATGTGATCGTGCATAAGGTAGAGCTGGTTGGTGATAAGATCATCGTTCACTACGAGTTGGATGACAGTAACCCCATACACGAATACCAACTCCAGCTTTTTGCTTCGAAAGACAACTTTGCAAATCCGCTCACCAAGGTAAAAGGTGATGTAGGTGATGAGATTAAACCAGGCAAAGACAAAAAAATTGAATGGAATATTAGAGAAGAACTCGGAGGCTATAAAGGAAGAATAGCATTAGAAGTACGAGGCAAGGTGTTCATCCCCTTTGCCAGACTTCAAAACTTTGATAGCAAAAAAGGATATAAGCGGGGTAAGAGCTATAACCTAACCTGGAAACCCGGGAACACCAACCCATTAAACATTGAACTCTATAAAGGTGGCGAACGAGTAGGTGGGGAGAACAATCATCCCAACAATGGCACGTACACGTTGTTTGTTCCGGCAAAAGCAAAACCAGGCAAAGACTATCGCCTGAAAGTATCTGATACTAAGAATACGCAGGATGTAATTTATACCAGCTATTTTAAAGTAACGCCCAAGGTTCCTTTAGTGGTAAAAATATTACCCCTTTTAGTAGTGGGTGGTGTGGTGGCCGTATTGGCAGGAGGTGGTGGCGGTGGCGATACTCCTGGTGGAGGAACAACAGAAACAGGGCTTCCCAAAGCTCCTGATCCAGGCAATTGATTGACAGGTGATGAATATTGATTTATTAAATAAGATAAAGGTGGGCATGAAAGTAAATCTACTTCTTTGGTTATTTGTTTTTTTAAGTATTCAAGTATCTGGCCAAATATCCTTATTGAAAGATATTAATACTAGTGCTACTGCATCTGGTGGAGATCCAAGTGAGATGGTTCAGCTAGGTAGCTATTTTTATTTTGGTGCAAGTGATGGGGTAGTAGGTGCGGAACTTTGGAGAAGTGATGGCACACTGGCGGGGACTACTCTTTTTAAGGATATATGGCCAGGTGATGGCGGTGGCAGCCCTCAGGGGTTAATGGTAATGAATGGTATTATTTACTTCAGAGCCAGCGATGGAGAAAATGGAACCGAGTTGTGGAGAACCGATGGCACAGTTGCGGGTACATATATGGTGTTAGACATTAACCCAGGTTCCGGGAGCTCTTCTCCTACACTTTTTACAAATTGTAATGGGGTGCTTTATTTCCGAGCGAGCGATGGCACTAATGGTAGCGAACTTTGGAAAAGCAACGGTACATCTGCTGGAACCATCATGGTTTCAGACATAAATACTTCAGCAGCAGGAGCAAGCAGCTCGCCTTCAGGTTTTACCTGGGTATCGGGTTCCACTGTCTATTTCCAAGCAACGGATGGAACCAGCGGTTTTGAGTTGTGGCAAACGGATGGAACCTCTGCTTAACAAATAAAAGATATTAACCCCGGGGCAGCCAGTTCTTCACCTAGCTCCTTGACAGCGCTTGGCTCAACGGTCTTGTTCAGTGCAAATGATGGAACCAACGGAACTGAACTTTGGAAGACCAATGGCACATCTGCCGGGACTATCCTGCTTTCGAACATAAACAACACAGCAGCTGGGGTAGCTTCGTTTCCCACAGGACTTACTCTGGTTGGACCTTATATCTACTTTGCCGCCAACGATAATGCAGCGACAAATGCCACAGAACTTTGGAGAACAGATGGCACAACCACTGCGCTTTTTTCAAACATAAATACCACAGCAGGCGTTTCATCAGGACCTGCTAGTTTTTTGTTGGTCGGCACAACACTTTATTTTAGGGCGGCCAGCACTTCGAATGGAACAGAACTCTTTAAAATTGCTTCTGCCAACCTATTGGTAGCAGGCACGCCAACGCTTGTTGATGTGGAGGCAGGAGTTGGGTCAAGCTCTCCCTCTTACTTAACAAATCTGAATGGCACTCTTTATTTTGTAGCAACCACTGTGGCTGTGGGTAATGAGTTATTTAGTTATAACGGAAGTACAGTCACTACCCTTGATATTTTAGGAGGTTCGGGTTCGTCTTACCCGTATTATCTAACGCCATTCTCGACCACTACATTGGTGCTATCCGCAGACAATGGATCCGGTGCCGAACTTTGGAAAACCACGCAAGGTGCTAGCACGGTAACGCTTGTGAAAGATTTCAGGTCGGGCACTTCAAGTAGCTATCCTTATTATTTTACCTACACGGGCACAGCAAACAACATGTATTTTACTGCGGATGGCCCATTAGGTAATGAACTTTATAAAACAGATGGAAACCCGCTTACTCCAGCCACCACAGTCTTGGTAAAAGATATTAACGCTACAGGTACGAATAGTAGTTATCCTTATAACTTAACGATGGTAGGATCAACGTTATTCTTTTCGGCTAACGATGGAGCAAATGGTTCTGAACTATGGAAGAGTGATGGAACAAATGCAGGTACCACATTAGTCGACATAAACATAAATGCCGGGGTAGGTTCTAATCCTTCTTCTCTAACGGCACTGAACTCAACTACTCTTCTTTTCCAAGCGAATGATGGAACGAATGGACCTGAACTTTGGAAATATAACCTAACTACTAGTACCGCATCGCTTGTCACAAATATTAACATTACAGTAGGAGCAGGATCTAGCCCTTCAGGGTTCGTAAAATTGGGGATTTACCTCTACTTCAGTGCAAATGATGGAACGAATGGATATGAACTTTGGCGGACAGATGGTACAACAACTACTTTAGTCAAAAATATAAATACGACAGCTGGAGCCTCTTCTTCTCCTTTCAACATAACCGTGCTCGGCACAAACATATATTTTAACGCGAACGATGGTGTAAGCGGTATTGAACTTTGGAAATCAGATGGAACTTCAGGTAATACAATTATGCTGAAGGACATTAACACAATAGCAGCCGCAAGCTCCACTCCAACATCGTTCACCCTGGTAGGAAGCACTTTGTTTTTCAGAGCAAATAACGGAGTGAATGGAAATGAACTTTGGAAGACGGATGGAACAGCTCTGAACACTGTTATGGTTAAGGATATTTATTCTACACCAACAGCAAATTCATCATCTCCTAATTACCTCACCAGCTTTGGAGGCAAGCTTTATTTTAGTGCTTCAGATAATGTCAATGGCACTGAGTTGTGGGTAAGCGATGGCACCGCTAGCGGCACGGTTTTGTTCAATGATATTAATCAAGGTATTATATCAAGTTACCCTTCTTATTTAAACGTTGTTGGTTCATCCTTGTACTTCATTGCAAGCGATGGCACTGGCAATAATGTATTTGTCACAGACGGCACAAGGACATGTTCTACCATCATGGTTCCTCCGTTTTCGGGTGCAGCAACTGCCGGAGCAAGCAGTCTGACAGCAGGTGGTTCAAAATTGTATTTTCAGATGTCTGCTCAAGGTTACGAAAATGAGCCATTTGTATTAGATCCATCTCTTGTTATCCTTCCTGCAAACACGGCTATCAATACACATCCATCCACTCAAACAATAACAACAGGTAGCCCGGTAACATTTGCGGTGGCAGCTGTTGGCACGAATCTCACCTATCAATGGCAAAAAAATTCTGTGGATATCCCTTCCGCAACTTCCGCTTCTTACAACATTGCCGCTGTGGCTGGCAGCGATGCCGCTCAATATAGATGTAATGTTACCGGCACTTGTGGGGTTCTGAATTCTAATCAAGCCACCTTAACTGTTTCAGCAGCGCAACCAACTGCGCAACCAACTTCCCTTGTATTTTCAGGTTTGACAACCACTTCTATGACAGCCTCATTTACGTCTGCAGCGGGGGCTCCAGCTGGATATATTGCTTTAAGAAATGCCACCAATATTCCACCTGAAGTACC
>JANOQK010000376.1:0-20207 GCA_031414855.1 Bacteroidia bacterium
GCCTAATCCAGACAGTCTTGGTTATTTATTTCGTGCCTTTTGCGATGCATAAAAAAATATTAGGGTAATCGTAAAGACACGGAATCGCCATCTTGATTTCCGTTATTTGCACTCCGTCTCCCTAATTTATCTATCTTTGCAACCGTTTTCGACACCTGTTTAAGTGAACTAATCGAACTAACTACAAAATTCCGTTTATGGGCTATTTAGAACCTGCTCCCCTTCTTAACACCGAAAATCCATTCGAAGCTATGATGTCGCGCTTCCGCACGGCCTCACAAATTTTAGGACTGGAAGAGGAAGTGTACAATGTGCTGAAGTCACCGGCAAAACAGGTGATCGTTTCGCTACCCATTACGATGGATGATGGCAGCATTAAAGTCTTTGAAGGTTACCGTGTTATTCACTCAACGATTCTTGGCCCATCAAAAGGAGGTATCCGTTTTGATCCACATGTAAACCTTGACGAAGTAAAGGCACTCGCGGCCTGGATGACCTGGAAGTGCGCAGTAGTTGATATTCCATATGGTGGAGCAAAGGGTGGTGTTACATGTAACCCACGTCAAATGTCAGCAGGGGAAATTGAACGCCTTATGCGTTCCTACACACTTTCAATGATTGATATTTTTGGACCGGATAAAGATATTCCTGCACCTGATATGGGTACGGGGCCGCGCGAAATGGCGTGGTTGATGGACGAATATTCGCGCACACAAGGTATGACTGTGAATGCCGTAGTTACTGGAAAGCCAATTGTGTTAGGTGGGTCACTTGGAAGGACTGAAGCAACCGGCCGTGGTGTAATGGTTTCTGCCTTGGCTGCTATGGAAAAACTAAAGATCAATCCGTACAAAGCAACATGCGCTGTGCAAGGATTTGGTAACGTAGGTTCGTGGGCTTCTTTGCTATTAGCAGAGCGCGGATTGAAAGTTGTTTCAGTAAGTGATATCTCTGGTGCTTACTATAATGAAAATGGTATTGACATTGCTGCGGCAGTAAAATTTAGAGACACCAACAAAGGATCGCTCGAAGGATTTACAGGAGCTGGAAAAATTTCCGGTGATGAACTTTTAACACTTCCTGTTGATGTACTCGTGCCTGCTGCCAAAGAAGATGTAATTACGCATCACAATGCTGCAAATATCCAGGCCAAATTAATTGTAGAAGGTGCAAACGGGCCAACTTCTTCTAAAGCCGATAGTATTATCTATGACAAGGGCATCAGTGTTGTGCCCGACATCTTAGCAAATGCGGGAGGTGTTACAGTCTCCTATTTCGAGTGGGTGCAAAACCGTCTTGGCTATAAGTGGACGGCTGACCGCGTGAATCGCAGAAGCGACCGGATCATGAAAGATGCATTCGACAATGTTTACAAAACTTCAGTGGAGTATAAAGTGTCCATGCGTATCGCGGCTTACATGGTAGCGATTGATAAAGTGGCTAAGACTTACAAATTCCGCGGGGGCTTCTAAACAGAATTCGGAACCAAGAAATAAGAAGTAAGAATAAATTTCAATCATTTATCTTTGCACAGCAAGCCCAATCAGCTTGCTGTTCTTTTAACCTAATTGCGCTAAAATGACTATTCATAAAGAAGGCCGCACCTTATTGTTTGTATCACTGCTTGTTTTGTTTGCGATCAACTGGGCCGTTGGATATTATTTTCCTGAAGCATCGGCCTTACAAAATATTGTGATTGGTGCAAGCTTGATTTTCTATCTGATCATTTTGCAATTCTTTCGACTTCCAATTTTCGTGGTGCAGAAAAATGAAATGCAAGTCATCGCACCAGCAGATGGAAAAGTAGTAGTAATTGAAGAAACAGAAGAGACGGAATATTTAAAATCAAAGCGCAGACAGATTTCTATTTTCATGTCACCTCTCAACGTACATGTTAACAGAATGCCTGTGAGTGGTGTGGTCAGTTATTTTAAGTATCATCCCGGAAAATATTTGGTGGCCTGGCATCCAAAATCCAGCACAGAGAATGAACGCACAACTGTTGTTACTAAAATGAAAACCGGAACAGAGATCCTTTTTCGTCAAATAGCGGGTGCATTAGCTCGTAGAATCAAATGGTATGTGAAAGAAGGTCAAATCCTAGAACAGGGAGATGAGTTTGGATTCATCAAATTTGGTTCACGTGTCGATATCTTTCTTCCATTGGATGCAAAAATCAAGGTTAATATAGGCGACAAAACCACTGGCGGCAAAACCGTAATTGCAGAACTCTAACCCCACTAAGGTCTGTTTTTAGACCTTTCGTAAGATTTTATTACCTACCAGACGTTATGTCGGAGCTGAATAACTACCTTTGAGTAACGGTGCCACATTTGCCTGTCTTCTGGATTGCTCTCGATCACAGGTGCGCTGCAAAATAAGTTTCAATATTTCATTTCATTTTTCATGAGCAAGACAATCAAATTCGCCCGTAATCAAGCCGAATACTTCGCCACATTAAATCAGCGAGTGAACGCTTATTTTACAACCAACAATATTCAAAAAACTGCCAATGCTGAAATGGTTTTTAAAACCGTTTTCATGCTTGCTCTATATTTGACACCTTATTTTCTCATGATCAGTGGGGTCTTTACAGCAGGCTGGGCACTTCTAGCTCTCTGTTTTATTATGGGTCTGGGTAAGGCTGGCATTGGAATGTCTGTTATGCACGATGCTAATCATGGTTCTTATTCTACAAAAGCCTGGGTTAATAATATATTGGGAGCTACGCTCAATCTGGTTGGAGGCCATTCATTCAATTGGAAAGTGCAGCATAATGTCTTACATCACACGTACACTAATATTCATGAGGTAGATGAAGATATAAGTCCGCGCGGTGTTTTGCGCATGGCACCAGGATCAGACTGGAAACCGATGCACCGGTTTCAGCATTATTATGCCTGGTTCTTTTACGGCTTGCTGACTTTTGTATGGATTCTCTTTAAAGACTTCGGGCGATTAGTTAATTATCAAAAAGAAGGGCTTGTCAAGAAACAAAAAGCTTCTTATGGTCAAGAGTGGTTCAAACTTATTCTGACCAAACTAATATACCTTACTTATATTTTTGCAATTCCTTTGTGGCTGCTACCCGTTTCTTTCGGGGAAGTGTTTCTGGGATTCTTTGTCATGCATTATGTAGCTGGATTTATCCTGGCCATTATTTTTCAGCCTGCTCACGTTATTGAGGGCACTGAATACCCAGTGCCTGATGAGAATGGTAACCTTGAAAACAACTGGGCTATCCATCAGATGCATACCACAACCAATTTTGGTCATCGTCACAAAGCATTTTCTTGGTATGTAGGCGGATTGAATTTTCAGGTGGAGCATCATCTCTTCCCTAACATTTGCCACGTACACTATAGAAACATTGCTCCTATTGTGGAGAAGACCTCAAAAGAATTTGGTGTGCCTTATAAGTCAAAAGATACATTTATTCAGGCCATTGCGGCACATGCTCGTCTCTTAAAAGAGTTAGGCAAAAAGCCCCAAGTGTTACCTCAGGTAGCCAGAGTAGCAGCCTAAATTTATTTCTCTCACTATAAAATGCCCTGATGAACAGGGCATTTTTATTTCTATAGTTTTCCAATACGTTACTCCATCGCATTTAATATGTTCACAAACTGGCCGAACGTTTCCAGTTCATGTTTAATGGAACGATGTGCCTTTTCCATTTCTTTCAGGAGGATTAATAATTGGCCCTTATTCAAAACGTTATCTGAATTCCGCCAAAGATTCCGGATTTCATTGAGCTCATCCAAAAGGCGTGGAGGATTATAGAGAGAAGACAAAGACAACACTTTTTCGTAATTCATCAAGTTCAACGCGCCAGTTGCTTTGGCCGATTCCCAGGCAGAGCTTTGTAGAACAGGAACAACGATGTTCCCCATTCCGATGTGCACAAATGGATTCTGGCTGCCCTCCGCAGAGGCATCATTTTTTTCGATGAAAACAATCTGGCTAAAGTTCTTATTTATAGAATCAGCCTCAGCAGGTGAGCCAACAAACCGAAGTTGATTGTCTAGCTTAGGCAAGAGGGCTTGCAAAGCGATAATATGATTGATGTTGTTAGCTACATTCTCATGCAGATTAGTCTGGTTGATTTGAATTTCAATTCGCAAATTTTCGAAAGCAATACGCGCAATCTCCTTCTGGCTCTTCTGCTCACGCCATTCTTCTAATTCAAAAGCAATTAAAATTCCAAAGAGAGCGCTGAAGAAACCAATGATGTGATTGGGCCAATCAATTCGGTATTGGGAAAGTGAAAATTTCATAAAGACCTAATTCGATTTCTTACAGTTTTTCAATGCTTCGTTGGCGATTTGAGTTTGCTTCAAGGCCTCCATCATACTCACCTCGGTTCTGCGCAATTGCTGTTCGGCTAACTTCATTTGCTCTTCTGCTTTGATTGACATTTCTCTTGCCAATTTTTCATTTTCAACAGCTAATGCTTGCTGCTTTTCAGCTTCTGTTTTTTCATAAAATGCGTAGACGGTAGATAGGATGGTGGTAATTGCCAAAATTGCAATGATGACGTTCTTTTTCATGACTATGTATCAATTATCTTTATGATCGTTAAAAATATCTCTACTCCATCCCCTGAAGTCATAGTACTTTCCCCTGGGTTCTCCTGTCCAGCCATTAATTCCTTTTCGGGGTAACACCACACCATGAATGTAAATGATAGGAAGTAGAACAACTCCAAGCATAGTTAATGCCACAGTCCGACTGAAGTAAACAGAGATCAGCAAGACAATGATCAATGTGGCGATGTACTTCGCAAGCTTCCGCCAGGATGGTGAGCGCTCCTCAAAATGACCGAGGAAAATGTGGCCCAGTAGGAAGAAGATGGTTACTACAGAAATTTCAAACCAAAGAGAAGTGGTGTTCCACATGTTCTACTCTATCACGCCACAACCTCATCAAACACTTTGACAAAACCTTTCATCTCTTCTTGTGTGCCAATGCTTACGCGGCACCATTCTTTTTGCTGGTAGTCCCACACGCGGATGAGATAGCCTTTCTCTTCCAATTGGGTTAAAATGGTTTTGCCGTCTTTGGGCGCAGGGAAAAGCAATACGTTCGTGACCGGCTTGCCGTAGTTTATTTTCTTTTGATCGAGATAATCAGTAAGAACTTTGCGTGCCACAGCATTTTTGTCGCGGGTCATTTTCATAAAGTCTTCATCTCCCAAGCTTGCCTTCGCAGCAGCAATGGCGGTTTGACTTGGCGAAATCGTATCTCCGTATTGTGCAATCTTCTTCAATGTATCAGGATGACCTACTACATAACCTATCCGCAAGCCAGCCAATCCATAAATTTTTGAGAATGTCTTGGAGACGATGACGTTCGGATTATTCTGAACCAATCCGACCATGGATTTTTGCTGAGCGGGTTCCAGGAATTCAATATAAGCCTCATCCGCATACACCAACGTTTTCTTGGAGGCTTCTTCACAAAATGATTTTACAATAGAGTCATTTACCACCGTTCCTGTTGGATTGTTAGGGTTGCACGAGAACACCAGCTTTGTATCGCTTTTTATGGCCGATAACAAGGCGTCATAATCATGTTCCAATTTTTCATTGAGATCCACTTTGTCCCAGTTGGCTTTCATTTGCGTAGCATAGCTCATCAGCAACGGAAATGTTGGATAAGCTGATAAAACACGGCCACCCTCCAATCCATAGGCAATACCCGTTTGACACAACAATTCTCCTGATCCAGCACCCAGCAATACATAGGTTGGATCAACTCCTTCCTTCGATGCAATTTGTTTTCTTAATTCTTCGTATTCATTAAACGCGTACCTATTTCCTTGCGACAACACTTCAATAACTGCCTTTCTTGCTTTCTCTGATGGGCCATAGGGGTTTTCATTTGAGTTAAGTCGCACCTTTTGATTCGATTTGTTTCCCAAGCCAAAAAATGCACGCTCGGCTTCACTCATAGGCGCTGCCATCAGCTTTTCAGTAAGAGCAGATGTTACTGTTAAACCTGCGGTTAGAGCCAGCGTGGATTTAAACCAGTCTCTGCGATTGAGTTGTGTTTTCATGGTTGGTAGATTTGGAGAAATGAAAGTACTAAAAAATCGAGGTAACAACTAACAAGGAAAACTAAAAATACTCATAGCAGAGCATCTAAATTGAAAACAAAACCGCTGAGATTCACAAAGAAATACACGCTGAGAACGCAAAAGAAAAAATCCAATTACGGATCCTATTTGTCAGGTATAATTCCCATCTGCTTCATCAGGAAAGTAGCATTGGCTTTTTGAGCAACGCCTGACTTTAATTTATAATCAAAGGTAAGGCGGGTGCCGTCTACCTGGCTTTCAAAACATCCATTGGTCACAAGACCTGGAAATCGCGACTGTAATTCACCTAAAATAACATCGTGTGTTGCCAACAACACCAACGCATCTAGTTTTACAAGTTGCTCAACAATTGCAATCGAACCCGATTGTTTATCAGTCGAGTTAGTGCCTTTCAGAATTTCATCCAATAATATTAACAATGGCTTACCCGACCGCAAATCTTCCATGATGCTTTGAAGGCGGTGAAGCTCTGCATAAAAATAAGATTGATGCTCTTGCAATGAATCGGATGTGCGCATGCCTGAACGCAAACCTATAACAGGACAGGAAAATGAATTGGCGCAAACCGGTGCGCCAGTAAGCGCCAATACAACGTTAACACCCACGGCACGCAAAAAAGTACTCTTTCCCGCCATATTAGCACCCGTTACAATCATAATAGATTCTGGATTGCCTTGCGAAAAATCATTGTTGATTCGTTCGATAGAAGAGATTAAAGGATGACCTAATTCCTCTGCCTTAATCGAAAGCTTATCGTCAATTGACGGGAATGCATAGGTAGGGTTATTAAAATGGAAGGTACCCAGTGCACAAAGCGCATCGGTTTCCGCAATGGTTTCTAGCCAATGCGGTAGTTCTTTGGCATTAACATCACGCCAACGTTCCAACTTTCGGATGGACTGCAGATCATATAGAAAGAAAGAATTTCCAAACATATTGGCAATTGCATTCATCCGCGACTCCAAAGCATTGACCAACTCAGAAAACTCTTTTACTTTCAGCGATGCCTTCACTGCCAACGCTTTTAAAGATTGCGCAAAACCTGACCTAAACTCTTGCTCTGAAAGTAATCTAAGTAGCACCGCATATCTTTCCAGTACTTGTTTGTGTTTGCCCAATGCATCCTGAACTCGTGAAATGGTACGCGAATGAAATGAAGCGATCGACCATTGAATACCCATCGCCAACAATAATGCTGGCATCCAAGTCGAGTCTAGTATCGTAATTGCTAAAAGCGAAAGTGTAATGAGTGGCCCAACAATTAATAGAATCCGATAAACTGGCTTTCCTTCAATGAAATTCTCCTGCTTCGCCCATTCCAATAATTTTTCGGTTTCAAATGCGGCTCCTTTTTCAAGGGTAGCATTCGCCCAGAAGTCTTGTCGAAATTGAATATTTCTACCAACATCTTTTACTGATTCTTGTCTGTCATGAATGTCTTGTTTTTTTTCTCGAGGAGTCAATAAGAGTTCTGCTAACTTTTTCTCCCCAATGCCTGTGCCGCATCGGTTGAGATATTGGAACAAAGAACCATTGCCAAACAAATCGAGGTCATAGCTATACGGATGATGCGGATCCAAAAAGCGTTCACCAGATTTAAAATTGGAGTAATCGTGATCCAATGCTTTTTGTTCAAACTCGTTTAGCTTAACCAGATTTTCAAGAAGTTTATCTCGTTGCAACGATTTGTTGTAAAGGGACACCAGGTAAAGAAACCCTACACCGACAAACGGAAGTGTATAAAAGAAAATGGAATTAGAAAATCCAAGATAGACCAGAAAGGCAAAAAGGAGAGCCACTACGATTCGAATGAGGGAAATCGTTCGTAGTGATTTGTTCGCATCGCTAAGTGCCAAAGCATATTCAGCTTGTCGTGTAGCATAAAGCTGTTTCAATTCTTGCATGGGCAAGATTAGATAAATTTTTCGATGAGGCGCATCACTTGTCCCAGATAAAGCTCATCGGTTTTATCGAAGTCGTTGAGTTTATCACTGTCGACATCAAGGACAAGGGCCACTTCGCCATTTTTGAAGGCAGGTAAAACAATTTCTGATTTAGAATCCGAGCTACAGGCAATGTGTCCTGGAAATTCATCTACGTTTGGAACCAACATTACCTTTTCCTCCTTCCAAGAGGCACCGCATACTCCTTTGCCAAAAGCAATACGGGTACAGGCAATCGGCCCCTGGAATGGACCTAATACCAATTCCCTATTCTTTACCAGATAAAAACCTACCCAGAAAAAATTCATGGACTGGCGTAAGGCCGCTGCAATGTTGGAAAGATTGGCTATAACATCTGGCTCGCCAGCTACGAGTGCTTCAATTTGTGGAACGAGTGATTTATAGCGCTCTGCTTTATCAATTGAAGATGATAGGGTGAGTTGTTCTGCCATGTTTAGAATGTTAGAGACCAGGAGTTGATAGACGTTCTCTGAATTCGTTCTCTCTATTCTCTTCAGTTTTTTCTTCCGGAAATGTTTGTACTTCCATTCCTTTTTCAGGGTGGGTAGCAATCACCTCTTCGCTTCGTGCTATAGTAGTTTCTGTTATCGTTTCTGTAATAGTTGCCGAGGAAGAACTTCCATCCTCCAAATGCTCTTTGAAAAATCTTTTCTGAGAAAAAAGAATAGTGACAACTCCAATGAAAATAGAGGAATCAGCAATATTGAACACCGGACTAAAGAATAAAAAATACTCACCACCCAATAACGGAAACCACTCGGGCCAGTAAAAATCATAGATAGGAAAGTAGAGCATGTCAATTACCTGACCATGAAACCAGGGTGTTACAGAATCCAATGGGGCATTATTTAAGAACACTCCGTAAAACGTACTGTCAATAACATTTCCAATGGCGCCACCTAAAATCAAAGCCATACAAATCAGGAATCCCGTGTGAACTCCTTTGCGATTCATTTTAACCATGTACCACGCAATCCCAAACATGGCTACGATCCTGAAAAAGGTAAGTGCCAGTTTCCCAAAATCACTTTCCCAGCGAATGCCAAATGCCATGCCTGGGTTTAGCAAGTAGTGAAGTTTAAACCATTCGCCTAAAACATTTACCTCCTGATGAAGATACATGTAATGATGCACCAGCAACTTGCTAGCTTGATCAATGATGATGATTATTAATGCTATTAGAAAATATTTTCTTGAATTCATTCTGGTTAGGGCTTAGGCATTGGGACTTAGGCATCGGAATTTCTACAAATGCCAAATGACGAATGCCGTTTATCTTTTAATTTCCACTCTTACTTTTAAAGTAAACTCATCCATATCTACTTCGGTTCCATCTGCGAGGTTATCCTTTAACTCCATACTAAGGGCTTGTGTTTCACTGCTGATGTAGTCTTTATAATCCATCAAAGCAGATATAACTTCTCCGTGACCATTTTTTTCCACCTCAATTGAAATTTTATCCAATACTTCCAGGCCTTTGTCCTTGCGAAGGTTTTGAATGCGGTTCACAAAATCGCGGGCAATGCCTTCTTTCTTCAGAGCATCCGTGAGGGTAATGTCCAATGCCACAGTAATACCTGCCTCGGAAGCAACCGCCCATCCTGGAATATCTTCCGAACTGATCAGCACGTCTTCCAGCACCAGATCAAAACCACCCTTCGACAGTGTTGTTTTTTCAATAGCCTGAATATCCTCTTTGGTGAATGTGTTGATCACTGCAGAAACCTCTTTCATCCTTGAACCGTACTGCTTTCCGAGTTTGGCAAAATTTGGTTTTACCTTTTTCACCAGCAAACCTGAAGCATCATCCACATATTGAATCTCCTTTACATTTACTTCTGCTTTGATGATCTCCTCCACATTTCTCACACGTTGAGCAAATTTTTCATCCAGTACCGGAAGCAACACTTTCTGTAAAGGTGTGCGCACTTTTATTTTGCTGTTCTTGCGGATAGAGTGAACCAGGGAACAAATCCGTTGTGCATACTCCATAGATTTTTCTAATTCCTCATCCTTGCGTTTTTTCTCTGCCTTGATCAGCAGGGTGTGATGAATCGAAGTATACTGAAGCGGAGTATTAAATTGTTTTGCTTTGCTACGAATGTTATCAGTCAGGTTCTTGTACAGCCATTCGCTGAAGAAGGGTGCAATAGGTGCCATCAATTGCGCAGTCACCATCAAACATTCGTACAACGTTTCATAGGCTGCCCGCTTGTCTACCGAAAGTGGAGAGGGCGTGCCATCCGAAGCTTTAGCGGAGGATGGCTGCCAGAATCGTTTGCGATTTAAACGCACATACCAGTTAGATACATGATCGTTTACAAACTCCTGAATCGCACGCGCTGCTTTGGTGGGTTCGTATTCATTGTAAGCAACTGTTACTTCTTCAATTAAAGATTGCTCTTTGGTAATGATCCAGCGATCCAGCGAAGAAAGCTGATCGTATGAAACATTATTCATTTCATCTTTTACAAAGCCATCGATGTTGGCATATAAGGCAAAGAAGGAATATGTGTTTTGCAACGTTCCGAAAAATCTTCGTTGCACCTCGCCAATACCCTCCAAGTCGAACTTAAGGTTATCCCAAGGAGGTGCGTTTTCAATCATATACCAGCGCACGGCATCCGGGCCAAATTTCGCCAGTGTGATGAACGGATCTACCACATTGCCTTTGCGCTTGCTCATCTTCTCACCGAATTTGTCAAGAACAAGACCGGTAGAAATTACATTCTTAAATGAAATTCCATTGTTTCCTACTTTTTTGTTTACGCCTTTAATCTCATCGCTGCTTTCACTTAACAGAGTGGCAATAGCGTGGAGCGTGAAGAACCATCCGCGTGTTTGATCCACACCTTCTGAAATAAAATCTGCAGGATAACTCTCTTCAAATGTTTCTTTGTTTTCAAATGGGTAATGCCATTGCGCATACGGCATGGCCCCTGAATCAAACCAAACATCAATAAGATCAGGCTCGCGATACATGGGCTGACCAGATGAGCTTACCAACGTAATCTCATCCACATAAGGCCGATGCAGGTCTTCCAGATTCTTGATTCTTGATTCATCATTCTTGATACCTGCATTTGCGGCTTTTGCGATTTCATCTCTCAGTTCCTGAATAGAACCAATACAGATTTCATCTTTGCCATCTTTCGATCGCCAGATAGGAAGCGGTGTGCCCCAATACCTTGAACGCGATAAATTCCAGTCAACAAGATTTTCCAACCAGTTTCCAAAACGACCTGTACCCGTTGATTCCGGGTTCCAGTTGATGGTTTTGTTCAACTCTACCATTTTATCTTTCAATGCAGTGGTTTTAATAAACCATGCATCTAATGGATAATATAACACTGGCTTATCGGTGCGCCATGAGTGTGGGTAAGTGTGTTCGTACTTCTCTACTTTAAAAGCTTTATTCTCTTCCTTCAGAATAATGGAAATGATGACATCTGTATTTTTATAATCCGGATGAGTTTCATCTTCATCCGTATAGTTCTTGACATAAAAATCATTCTCACCTAATGGTTTGTGAGTTTTGATTTTGTATTTGGCTACGCCCTCTACTAATCGTTTGCCAATCTCTTTTACAAATTTTCCTTTCCTGTCAACGGTTGGTACTTCATTATCAAGTTCATCTTTCAGTGTAAGAGCAGGAATACCGTTTTGTTTGGCGGCTCTAAAGTCATCGGCACCAAATGTTGGCGACATGTGAACCACACCCGTACCGTCTTCCGTTGTTACAAAGTCACCAGCAATCACCTGGAATGCCTTCTCGGCATCATAGAACGGCTGCAGATAAGACATAAGTTGCTCATATCGGACACCCAATAATTGTTTGCCTGAAAACTCTTGTACGATCTCAAAAGGAATTGACTTATCTCCAGACTTGTAATCAGTGAGCTTCAAATCCTTATTCTTATCCGAAAAATATTTTGAAACTAAATCCTTAGCCAGTACAACGCTAGCTGGTTGAAAGGTGTATGGATTAAAAGAATTTACCTGAACGTAAGTGATCCTCTCTCCTACCGCAAGCGCGGTATTTGATGGCAACGTCCATGGGGTGGTTGTCCAGGCTAGAATAAATACATCTCCCTTAGGATTCGTAAAAAGTAATTCCGACTTCGCATCTCTCTTCACCTTGAACTGCGCTGCAACAGAAGTATCTTTTACATCCTTATAACAACCAGGCTGGTTCAATTCATGCGAGCTTAAACCTGTGCCATCTGAAGGTGAGTAAGGTTGAATGGTGTAGCCCTTGTATAATAATCCTTTATTGTAGAATTGTTTCAGTATCCACCACAAGGTTTCAATGTATTCCTTTTCGTAGGTGATGTACGGCTTCTGCAGATCGACCCAGTAACCCATCTTCACAGTCAGGTCATCCCACTGATCCTTATACATCATCACCGTTTCACGGCACTTCTTGTTATACTCTTCTATGGAAATTTTCTTTCCAATATCATCTTTCGTAATGCCAAGCAGCTTCTCTACCTGTAACTCTACAGGAAGTCCATGTGTGTCCCAACCACCTTTGCGCTTAACCTGAAATCCTTCGAGTGTTTTATACCGGCAAAAAATATCTTTCACTGTTCGGGCCATCACGTGGTGTATCCCCGGTGTGCCATTGGCCGAAGGTGGTCCTTCATAAAATGTAAACTGCTGCTTTCCCTCGCGCAGTGAAACAGATTGTTCAAAAACTCTCTCGTTCTTCCAAAATTCCAGCACCTCTTCCGCGAGCTTTGGGTAATTGAGCTCCTTATGTTCTTTGTATTTGTCTGCCATCGCTTAAAACTGACCTTTGGGTATCTAAAAGAGCGCAAAGATATTCCTTATTTCGCATTTTAAGGATATGTATTTTGGGGTTTTTGGATGAAGAAAGTCCATTTAAACCGTCAGCATCAAGGATAAATTCGCCTAAAATCTTGCCGATTAAATGAATGGATTGGGAACGGGTTCAAGATATTCCTGCCAATGATCATAGAGATTTTCCACTCTGGTTTTCCAAATTAAAACAACGTTTGTTTTATATACTTGAAAGTGACACATCTCTAGCATATCATGGGTATTGCTGACTGATTTCTGGTATTGAATAATCAAGTCTTTTTTGAACACATCACTACCCAGATAACCGAGGTCTGATGTAAAATCTTTTTTTACTCTATAGAAATTGAGCTGCTTGAGAGGATAGATCTCCATGGCGCTTATTCAGCAGATCCCGCCCGATCGTGAATCTTGATTTTGTTCAAATCAATTTCTTCGTCTTCATGTTCGCTATAAAAACCAGGATCAAAATCATCAATAGGTAAGTGTTCACCTTTCTTACCCTTCTTGGGTTTATCAAACGTCATGATTAAAGCCGGCAATAAAATTAGATTGGTAAACATGGAAATAATCAGCGTTGTGGATGTCAGTAATCCTAATGCAACTGTTCCACCAAAATCGGAAAAAGCGAAAATGATGAAGCCCGCAAATAATACGATTGAGGTATAGATGATACTCTTTCCTGTTTCTAGAATACTTTCGCTGACAGCGCGTGGCACAAAAAATCCGGTTGCCAATAACTCCTGGCGATACTTTGCCAGAAAACGAATCGAATTATCCACTGATATTCCAAAGGTGATACTAAAGATAAGGGCTGTACTCGCTTTCAATGGAATGTTGAAATAGCCCATTAATCCTGCTGTGATCATCAGTGCAATCAGGTTTGGAATAAGGGAGATCAAAATCATTCGGGCATTCGCAAAAAGGAAAGCCATAGATAGTGTGATCAGAATACAGGCCAACACTAAACTCTCGGTCAGGTTTTCAATCAGAAAATTATTTCCTTTTATAAATATTTTAGAAGATCCGGTTACCGTTACACTCACTGAATCACTTTTGGCTTTTAATATGGTTTTTAGATCGTTAACCAAAAGTTGCGCTTTCGGTTCAATCACCTGATGCACCAATGAATCCATCTTTATGGAACCAATGTCTGCCATTTGCAAAGAGATGCGCATCTTGCTATAGGAAGAATCTACAAACGCTTTGAACAAACCGCTGTTGTCAGTTTGGCCTTTGAGGTAATCCAACACAAACTTAGCTTCAATCTCAGAGGTTGGCAAACCATACATTTCTGGATTATTGTTGTAATAACCCTGTCTTGCTGCTTTAATAAAACTTAACACAGAAACCGGTCGTGACGTAACAGAAATAGAATCCAGGGAAGTCTCAAAGTGATCAATCGCCTTTACCACTTTTAAATTTTGTAACGGCCGTCTCCTCTTGGTTTGAAGATCAATTTCAATTTCAAGCGGCATAATGCCAGTGAAATTATCTTCCACAAATTTCAAGTCCTTTTTTACCTGGCTCTCTTCCGGTATGTCATCCACCATAAAAGAGACCGAATACAATTTCATCATGCCAATAACTGCAAATGTTGTAATGACAGCAGTGGCAACATAAATCGAAATGCGATGACGATGCACCATCAAATCAATCAATTTTACAAAGTCACCCAGGATTTTGAAATTGAGATGCCTCAAATGTTTTGGTGAAGGCTCGGGCATCCAGGACAAGATGCTTGGAATCATGACCAGACTCACGACAAATAATCCAAGGATATTTATACCTGCCACCACCCCAAATTCTCTAAGGATGGTGATGTCGGTATAGAGTAAGGTTAAAAACCCGATGGCCACTGTGAGATTAGTAAGAAACGTAGCCAATCCCATTTTCTGCACCACTACTTCAATGGCTTGTGTTTTGTTGTTACTCTTCACAAACTCAACATGATATTTGTTTAGCAGGTAGATGGCATTGGTAATTCCAATCGTAACAATAACCGGTGGAATCAATCCGCTCAACAAGCTTATTTTAAAACCAAGCAATGCAATTGTACCTATTGTCCAAACTACGACTACACCGATCATGATCATTGAAAAAATAACCGCTCGCACAGAACGGAAAAATATCAACATGATCAAACCTGTTACAATAGCTGACAGATATAAAAAGAAGGACAACTCTTTGCGCACCTGTGATGCCATGACCGACCGCACAAATGGCAATCCTGCATAGTGCACTTGTATGCCAGTTTGCTGAGCAAATTCATCTCCGGCTTTTACCAACGCATTGGTAATATCAATTCGCTTTGCTGAGTTCGCATATTCTTTCTTCACCTGAGCCAACACGAGTGTTGCTCCGTTTGTGGCATTCATCAATTGCCCCATGTAAAACTTCTGGCCAATGGCGATATTTAATAAGCTATCCAGTTGTTGTTGCGAGGTGATGTTCTCCGGAAATAGATTGGAGAGATAGAATTTCCCTTTAACAGTATCTTTTTGAAGAATCTTCAACAAGGGCAATGAAAGTATTTCACCAACGCCTTCAATTTTTCTCAGATCATTGCTTAGCATTCTGAACTTTTGGAAATTCTCCAGCTTGAACAGGGCACTATCCTTAACGCCAATGGCCATCATGTTGCCATCTTCTCCGAATTGCTTTTTGAAGCGTTGGAAAAAAACCATGTCGGGATCATCGAGGGGAACAGTACGGGTAAACTCGTAGCTCATTTCCACCTTTGTTGCGTGGTAACCCATCACCACGGTGATAAGACCGATCACCACAATCATGGGGAGCTTGAACTTAATTATAAACTGAGCAACCTTTGACCACATAGCTATTTGTCAAAAAATCAGAACGCCAAAGCTAAGGATTTTTGGGGTTTTTGAAGGGTTTATTATACGGTAAATGGCCTTTTTTGTTATTGTTTTGCGGGATTTTAATCATCGTCAGATCACCGATATCCCCTTGATCTTTCGGTAGAGAGAAAGCGCATGCCGATCAGTTAGCCCCGAAATGAAATCAATGATGTTTCGAAGCATGAGGTATACATTCTCCGGTTGGGCTTCAATAGCGAGTGCTACTTCTTTTGGCAAGAGCAATTGCAGGTTCTGATACTTTCTCGACTTCGTATTTTTCATCAGGTAATAACCGGCTTTTGTGAATTCTTCCAGCAAACCGGGAAGCACTTCATGACCAGCCGCTTCAATCTCCACCACCTGCCGCGCCTGATAAATCTTTGACCTTGAAACGTTGATAATATTTTTCAAGGCACCACTGGAAGGACAATGATCGGCCAATGCCTGATCAAATTGACCAGACAGGATTTCAACTTCTTTCTCCAAAAAAAGTGAAGAGCATTCGTCCATCAGATCGCCAATAGCAAGGGCTCTCAAGTAACCGATTTTTTCTTGTTGACTGGCAAGTTGATCCAGTTTGCCCAGCTTGGATTTGCTTTTCGTGATAACACCTTCAAATAAAACTCTTGCTTCCTCATAACTTACCAATCCCAGACTGCAACCATCCTCCAGATCGATAATGCTATAACAAATATCATCAGCCGCCTCCACTAAAAACGCAAGCGGATGGCGAAATGAAACGCCTGTTGGTTGAAGTAACTCTAATTGTTGCGCTACCTCATTAAACAAATCTTTTTCTGTTTGAAAGAAGCCAAACTTTTTCTGGCTTCGTTTTGATTTATCTCGCTGAGGGAAAAATGCAGGGCACGGATATTTTGTAAACGCACCTAAGGTGGCAAACGTCAGCTTTAATCCGTACTGATTTTTTGTGAGTAGGCGAAAGCCTTGTGCATTGCCTTCGAACTTGATCAAGTCATTCCATTCTGCTTCACTGACTTGTTCTTTGAACGGTTGTGCCTGAGGATGGTGTGCAAAAAAATCTGATATAGCATCTTCACCCGCATGGCCGAATGGAGGATTACCAATATCATGTGCTAATGATGCCGCGGCTACAATGGCACCAAAATCGAAAAGTGAAAAATTCTGGTTCAGTTCCGGGTGCTTTTGAAGAATGACTTCCCCTACTCTCTTTCCCAATGAACGACCTACACTTGATACTTCCAGACTGTGTGTAAGGCGGGTGTGAACAAAATCTAATTCAGGCAACGGATGAACTTGTGTTTTGTCTTGCAGTTTGCGAAACGGATGTGAAAAAATAATACGGTCATAGTCCTGCTCAAATGCACTACGCGACTGCTCATGCGCTGATTGCTTTTGTCCAGTGCGTTGTGAGGAGAGAAGTTGAAGCCAGTTCATTAGTTAACAATCAAGGATATAATTCCAAATCCAAAAGTAGGCAGTCGGCAGTAATACAAGATTTTTCACTCCTTCAATACCAAATCTATACACATCACAGCAGCCAGAATCAATTCTCTCAATGAGTGATCGGCCGGGACTTCAGAATTAATCTGTAAGACATAATTGTCAGCTGATGTAAATAATTCTTTACCCAACCCGCTCCATTGTTTAGTTACGGATGCAAATTCTTTTCCATCGTGAGATACAAACTTAAACTCCCAGCTGGTCCACTTGCCTCTGAGCATACACAAGGAGCGGTCATTTTGATCGAGCACTTCAAACTTTCCACCGATGGAGAATAGGTGTTGCTTGAATTTTCCTATTAAGCGATCCTGCCCATCCAACACTTCTACCGTGGACAGAAAGATCGATACACCTCTACGAACAGTCAAAAGTTTCTGACCCGTGGGGGTCTTTATCTCCATATTAAAAGGAGTCATTCGCTTGGCGTCAGTGAAACGAAGCATCTTCGTGAAAAAGCCAAGATTAGTTTCGCGGCACTCCAATACCATTTGCTTTGTATCCGGATCGAAGATATCGAAGCTGCTGGACGCTTTGAAAATTTTTACATGCTCCTTAACGAAGAATAGATTTTTATTTAGGGCGCTTTGCATATTATTTTTTAGAGTGAATAAATTGAAGCGGATCCTGTTTCAAAATTTTTGAAAGGATCGAATACAAATGTGGTAATTGGTCAGAAAACTTCTCAGGTCTTTCGAAAAAGTTTTCAACCGTGACAGCAAAGAACTCTTCGATGTTTTCAAACGCATATCTCCTAAGAAAATGATGCTCATACGCCCGTAGCGCGTGCATCTCATCCAAAGCCAGTTGTTCAAATTTCGCAATCAAGTCTTCATCTAATACGGTGTATTGATGCTGCATTAACTTATGCTCCAGCCAAAGGGCATGCGCAAATTCGTGGAGCATGAGGTTGAGCCCATCATCGGGTCGATCCATTCCCTCTTTTACACCGCGCCAACTGAATACAATCAGTCGAAAGCCCGGGTTAACTTCACCCTTATGCACTTTGTGCGTGTATTTTGAATTGTAATAATCCGCATACACAATGATTTTTTCAAAGTAGGTAAGGCTCTCAGCGGGCAAACCGAAAACAACCTGGCTTGCTCCACAGCAAATGATTGCCTTCATCGCCCTCGTCAGATTCACATTATCGCGCGGAATAAATTCGAAATACTCATAGTGATCGCGTACGAGTCGGAGAAATTTCAATTTCTGCGACCAAGGTAATCTGGTGTAATATGGATATTTGTGATTGAGAAAGCGATGGAAAACCGGACCATGAAAAAGCCTGAACCAGATTTCTTGGTACAGGTCATAAAAAAATCTGAAAAAAGGAATAGCTGATAGTTTCAACTGATCTTATTTAGCCACAGATTCACAGATTAAATAATTTCTGTAAATCTGTGGCAAAGTACTATTAAATCGAACGAAGCAGATTTTTAATAGAGCACTCTTTTTCAAGTACAGCTTTAATCTCACTGCTCTTCACACGGTCTTGCTTCATCGTATCACGATAGCGGATGGTTACCGTATCATCTTGTAAAGTTTGATGATCGATCGTTACACAGAAAGGTGTGCCTATCGCATCTTGCCTGCGATAACGTTTTCCGATCGCATCTTTTTCCTCATAGAAACAACGGAAATCAAATTTCAGATCATTCATGATTTCTGATGCTTTCTCAGGAAGGCCATCTTTTTTCATCAAAGGAAGAATAGCAATTTTATGTGGTGCCAAAGCCGGTGGTATCCTCAACACAACGCGTTCACTTCCATCTTCGAGTTTTTCTTCCGTGTAGGCAGTGGCAAGCACGGATAAAAACATACGATCCAGACCAACCGATGTTTCGACTACATATGGAATAAAATTCTGATTGTCTTCCGGATCAAAGTATTGGAGTTTCTTGCCCGAAAATTTCTCGTGATTTTTCAAATCGAAATCCGTTCGTGAATGAATTCCTTCCAACTCTTTAAAGCCCATCGGGAAATTGAATTGAATATCACAAGCCGCATTCGCATAGTGGGCTAAATTCAAATGATCGTGAAAGCGGTAATTCTCTTTTCCCAAGCCAAGTGCCTGGTGCCATCTCATTCTCTTTTCTTTCCAGAACTCATACCACTTCATCTCTTCGCCTGGTTTGATAAAGAATTGCATTTCCATTTGCTCAAACTCGCGCATGCGAAAAATAAACTGGCGCGCTACGATTTCATTACGAAAAGCTTTTCCAATCTGGGCAATACCAAACGGAATTTTCATTCTACCAGTCTTCTGAACATTTAAGAAGTTGACAAAAATTCCCTGCGCTGTTTCCGGGCGTAGATAAATTTTATTGGTGTCTTCAGCAAGAGAACCCATCTCTGTAGAAAACATCAGATTGAATTGGCGCACGTCTGTCCAGTTGCGTGTGCCGGAAATGGGATCAGCAATTTCTAAATCTTCAATGAGTTGCTTCATGGCTGCCATATCAGCATTGCCCATCGCCTCTTTCATTCGATTGTTTGTCTCATCAATCTTTGTTTGGTACTCCACTACGCGAGGATTGGTCTTCACAAACATTTCCTTGTCAAATGTCTCTCCAAATCGTTTGGCAGCTTTCTCCACTTCCTTTTCAATCTTCTCTTCCATTTTAGACACGGCATCTTCAATCAGCACGTCTGCCCGATATCTTTTTTTGGAATCTTTGTTATCTAACATAGGATCGCTGAATGCATCCACATGCCCCGAAGCTTTCCATGTTGTAGGGTGCATGAAGATAGCGGCATCGATGCCCACAATATTATCGTGGAGCTGTGTCATAAATTTCCACCAGTATTCTTTGATGTTATTCTTTAGTTCAGATCCATTCTGTCCGTAGTCGTAGACTGCGCTGAGGCCATCATAAATCTCACTGGACTGAAAAACAAACCCATACTCCTTGGCATGGGCAATTACTTTCTTCAAAAGGTTGTCGTCTTGGTTCGCCATAAGGCGCAAAAGTAATTTGAAAT
>JANOQK010000377.1:0-4587 GCA_031414855.1 Bacteroidia bacterium
CATTATTCCTCTACCGTTTTGCAGCAAGCCATGCAAGTTCCAAATTTGAGTGAAGCCAAAGTAATCAATGTGATTCAGGCTGCGGGCAACATAGATTCAGATCACTATATCACAGAAGTATTGCTGGATGCAGCACCCAAAGTAAAGACAGGAAGTGCCGCTCTCAAAGAAGCATACAGAGCTACCGCTAAGAGAATTGATTCTGAGACCTATTACGGCAGGGCGATGCGAGCTATTGACTAAATTTTAGAATTAAGAATTGAGATTTTAGAATTGGAGCATCCATCCAGTCTAAAATCTTAATTCTAAGATCCAAAATCATAAATCATAAATTCTCCTTAGTTTCGGGAATGCTTTCACGCAAAAACTCACCACCTCTATTCTTCATGCGAAAGTATTGGCTATTGCTTGCAATCTGCACCCCGGTAGGAATTTTGTTTCTCCTGTATCTGCATTTTAGCAGCACCGGAAAATTACCATCACCAATTGAAAAAATTGAACACTATCTGGTGAGTATTGCCTTGGCCAATGCTACAGGATGGCTCGCTTACCAAATTGATAGTTGGTTGGACAAAAGGATCTCCTGGAAAGAATTCTTTCTCACCCGATTTATCACAGGCCTCTCGGTGAACATGGTTATCGGGCTTTCGCTTGTCATCAGCACCATGATTTACGGATTAGGAGCCACGCCAGCCGAAGCCTGGAAAATTGGCATACTTACCATTATCGTTCTTTTCTTATATGAAATATTTTATGGCTGGTTCTACTCCTACCGCCACTATGCCCATACCCAGGTGGAATGGTTACGATCAGAACGCTGGCAATTAGAGTTGCAGTTTGAATCATTGAAAAGTCAGATCAGTCCTCATTTTTTATTCAATTGCTTAAACACCATCTCTTCACTTTTATACAAAGACAGTAAGCTGGCGGAGGAATTTATCCGGAGAATGGCGGAGACTTTTCAATACGTGCTCAATAATCAGAAGCGGACTTTTGTAAGCCTGCGCGAGGAACTGGAGTTTGTGAAATCTTACTATTATCTGCTGCAAGTCCGGTTTGAAAACAACTTAAAGCTGGAAATCAACATCCCAAAAAACTTATTGGATTCGGCCATTCCACCTCTTACACTCCAAATGCTGATTGAGAATGCAGTGAAACACAATAAGATCAATCGGGAAAATCCTATGTTGGTTTATTTATCAGCCAAGGACAATACACATTTGCTGATTACCAATACCAAAACAACCGGCTCCACTAACCCTACCAGTACAAAAGTCGGATTGGAAAACATTCGCAGGCGTTACTCATTCTTTACAAAACAGCCCATTGAAATCCGGAATGATTCAAAGTATGTCGTGCAATTGCCTGTGCTCAAAGAAACCGGGGTAATGCTATGAGGAAGATATTCATACATAATCCTTTCTTCCGCATTTGTGCACCACTGGTCTTTGGTGTACTTGTTTATCTATTGATTCTCCTTGTCAATAATAATTTAAGTGATATCGGAAAAATATTCAATAACGGTGAATTGTATGTGTGCATCGGATTGAGTTATCTGTCGCTGGAGACATTAAGGCTCACAATCGTATTACTTTCGAAACGAATAGAAGGTGTTGTCTACCAACGGAAAATCGTCCTTCAAACTTCAATAAGCGTGCTCATCACCATTGCTGTTGTCGCTGCGGGAGTTGCTTCTTATTTCTATTGGATAGCGGGATTCACCGTGGGCATGGCCGAACTTCAACTTTTCTTGTGGATATATGGGTTTACTGCTTTGCTATACAACATGCTCTATTTTAGCAATGATTATTTATTCAGAGAAAACACAATTAAGGTAGAACAGGAAACCAGGCTGCGAGAAAAGTTGGAAGCAGATTTCGTGGCTTTTAAAAATGACATCAATCCCGACCTGCTTTACGAAAGTTTGGAGACACTTATACAAACTATTCATCATAACCTGGAAGGTGCAGAGGAGCAAATAGACTTTCTCGCTGGCATCTATCGTTACCAATTGATGCACCGCCACCAGGAGTTAGTTAACCTGAAAGAAGAACTACACACGCTTGACTTATTACTGAAATTGCTCAACCATCAGCACAATCATCATATTCAGTTATACAAAGACGTTGCTAATACTACCGATTTCCATTTAATTCCAGGCTCGCTCCTTGTCAGTGTAGATACAATCGTGCGAAATACTCTTATCGGAGCTAAAAACCCTCTCACACTAAGACTGTATACCGAAGAGGACGGCTATCTTGTGCTTCAGCACAAAATGAACGACCGCTTGATCACTCATCAAAATAGTCTTCAGGCTTTTGCTCATCTGCAGCGCGCCTATCTTTTCTTTAGCGATCGTCCCTTCGTACAAGTAAAAGCAGATCAGGAGAATTATATTAAATTTCCACTGGTGAATGTAAACGAAGAAAAATCAATCTCTCAGGAAGCATGAGTTTATCTACTTTGTCATTAAATGTGTTGATTATCGAAGATGAAGTGCCCGCTGTTGAAAAGCTGGAACGGTATCTCCAAAAGTATAGCGATTCCATAAAAGTCATTTCCAAAATAGAAAGTGTGAGCAGTGCAGTAACTTGGCTTACTCAACATCAGACTGAAATAGATTTGATCTTCATGGACATTCAGCTAACAGATGGCATGAGTTTTAAAATTTTTGATCAGCTGAAAATAGAAAAACCAGTCATTTTCATTACTGCATTCAATGAATACGCCCTGGACGCATTCAAAGTCAACGGCATCGATTATTTACTTAAGCCTATCACCTATTCAGATTTAAGTATTAGCCTTCAAAAACTGGAAAATCTAAAATCGCAATTGAAATGGGGAGAAGCGGAGACAGAAAAAATTAAAGAAGTATTGGCCGTTCTGCCCACTAAGAATTTTAAGAACAGGTTTATGGTAAAATCGGGTGATCACATTCGCTCCATTACTTCCGATCAAATCAGCTTTTTCTTTGCAGATGGCAGAGATGTGTATCTGGTCACCAACCAACTTCGTAAATTTATTATTGATTATACCCTTGAAAGTCTGCAGGACATTCTGGATCCAAAGCTGTTTCACCGCTGCAATCGCAGCTACATTCTCAACATCAGTTCCATTCAAGATGTGATCGTTTATTCCAATAGCAGACTAAAAGTGATGCTCAACATCAAGTGGGAGAGTGAGATCATTGTCAGTCGCGAAAAGGTGAGCGAGTTTAAAGAGTGGTTTGATGGTGCATCTTGAAACTTTTATTAACAAAAAAGTATACGCCAGTTTGAAATTCGTCAAAATTCCTTTAGTATCTTACAAACAAGAATCTATGGAATTCCTACCTGAATCTTCAAAAAAGTGCAAACTTATCCTTGTTGATGATCATCAGATGTTTCTGGATGGCCTTGATTCGATTCTTTCTTCACATGCTGAATTTCAAATTGTAGCAACCGCGAAGGATGGATGGCAGGCCCTGATTGAGATAGAACAACACCAACCTGATGTGGTTCTCACAGACTTAAACATGCCTGAAATGGATGGGCTTGAGCTGGTAAAGCGTACAAAAGAAAAGTTTCCTGAAATAAAAATACTTGTGCTTTCCATGATGAAGGATAAGGAAACTGTCAGCAATATCATGGAAGTAGAAGCCGAGGGATTTATCCTAAAAGACTCTAATAAAGCTGATTTGATAAAAGCTATTAACGCTGTGCATCAAGGAGGTACCTATTATAGCAATGAGATTATGAATATCATGCTTTCAAAATATCAAAAACGAATTAAACAGGATGAAGCAAGGCATTCTCTAACCACACGTGAACTGGAAATTTTAAAACTCATTGGGCAAGAACTTACCAGTGAAAAAATTGCCGATAAACTTTTCATTTCCTCCAGAACAGTTGAAACACACCGAAAGAATATGTTAGCCAAAACCAATTCAACGACATTAATAGGATTATTGAAATATGCTATCCGAAATCAATTGGTTACTTTCCAGTAATTTTAATAAGCTTTGATGTTAGCCCAGCATCAATTCACGGCCAACACAAAAAATCATGCGGTTTGTAAAATTCCCTTAACCTTGCTTACGGGAACATCCAACTGCACCTTTGTGCCTTCAGTTGGTTTTGAATAAATATTGACGTGACCGCCAATAATTTCCATGCGCGCATAAACATTCGCCCAACCTATTCCCTTGCTTTCCGCAATCTTTGCAGTATCAAACCCTATTCCGTTATCGGTAATGGTTATAATCAAAATATTTTCTTGCTGATGGAAAGAAACACTGATCTTGCTAGCTTTCGAATACTTGATTGAATTATTCACGATCTCCTGAATAGCACGGTAAACTGCTATCGAAACAGCATCGTCCAAAACTAAATCGCGTGGTATGCTTAAGGTCATAGCTATTTTGCCTGTAGCATTGATAGCATCATTCATCTCCAATACGGCAGCCGCCAATCCCGAACGTATTAATTGAATGGGCATCATACTGTGTGAAAGGTTGCGAACTTCGGCAATGGTTTTATCCAAGGCACCTAGAGTGCGCACTACTTTAGATTCGGCATTCGATTCATCCATATCAGAAACCATTAGGCG
>JANOQK010000378.1:0-14202 GCA_031414855.1 Bacteroidia bacterium
CCGTATAGCATTAGCGGATTAAATGAAGTAACCCCAGGCTTTTTCGCTACAGCTACACCTGCGGAACGAGCCAAACGATTGCAATCGCCTTCTACAAAATTATCAAATGAATAATTCGAATTAAGACGAGAATTAACGGTCTGGGGGTTTAGTGCTTTGAAACTAAATGGTGAATAGTCTTCCATCCCATTTCCGCCCAATTGCATCTGCGCATTGCTTTTTTTAAACCCAGAGCCGTTTGGATAATTGACAGAAACGGGAGGATTTCTTTGGTTTCCGCTATCCACCACAACAGAATATTCCAATCTACTATTAGGACCCAGGGTTGCGTGAATTGCTTTTTTTAAGACCGGCACATAATGCTCTTCCAACCACTCGTAAAAGAACTGAGAGGGCACTTGAATCGTCAAAATCTCACCCTCAGTACGCAAGGGTACAATAGGCTTAAACCAAGTATTGAAGTTTTGCTCGTCCACACTTTCGCGAATCAATTCGAGACAATCTTTCCATACGGTACCGCAATCCACTTCCATTCTATATTCTAAGCCTTTGGTATTTTTCTACTCCCGCTAGGGGAAAGGGTGACAAAGGTGTATAAAAAAAGAAGAACAAAAAAACAAAACTACCCCTTGACTTTCCTGAAAATTTTATTTTGCTGATGGGTTCAAAATTGAAATAAAAAATTGTTTTGGAACAAACTTAACGTCAATTTGAATCCCAATTCCTGAAGGCGTTTTATGGATTCTGAGTTACGCAATCGCATTTTTAATTCTTTTCTGGTGGCTACCAAAAAAAAATGGTTAGAAGCTGCCAAACATGAATTAGAAGGGGCAGATCCTATACAGAAACTTGGTTTCAAAAAAGGAAATTTAACCTGTTTGCCCTATTATGATCAAGGAGACCTTGGCACGAATGAGCATTTTCAACTACCTCCTTCAGCAAACGAATTCCTTGGAGCCAGAGCATGGTATAATATGCCAACAGTTGATGTTAGTAATGAATCGGAATCCAACAGAATAGCACTTTCTGATCTTAATTCGGGTGCCGATGGAATAGTATTCAATTTCAAAACAGCACCAGATCATATTTCGACTTTGTTGGAAAAGATAGAATGGCCTTATTGCTCCATTAGTTTTGAGGGCGCCCTGGCAAACCGGTCTTTGGAACAGATTCATACCTACGCTCTTGAAAAAAAATATGATGTCACAACATTGACAGGATGTGTTTTCAGCAACACTTCTTTCGAAAATGAATCTGAAAGTCTTAAACAGTTTGAAGACTGGAAAACATTTCATCCACTCGGAATTACAATTGAGAAAAAAGAATCACCAGATGAAGAAATAGCGACCGCTTTAGCTCAAGCTGTAAAGCAAATTGATTGGCTAACAGATGAAGGACTTTCCGTCAAGCAGGCTTTGCAGGCGCACGCTTTCAAAGTGCAGATAGACGAAGATTTCTTTTTAACAATAGCTAAGCTGAAAGCCTTACGGCAACTTTGGAATAATGTAGCGACCACGTTTAATGCTACAGGGCATACACCCATCTTTATTCATACATGTTCTCCTGTATGGAACGAAAAAGCGTTCATGCCACATGGAAATATGCTTAAGAGCACAACTGCTGCATTGTCTGCAATTTTAGGAGGCTGTGATGCCCTGTCTCTTTTTCCGGAAAAAAATGAGAGCACGATGATGGCGCGGATTGCCCTAAACGTTTCTTCGATTTTACGCGAAGAGTCTCATCTTTCTAAAGTTGCTGATCCTACCGCAGGGTCATACTACCTGGAAACACTCACCGATCAACTTGCTACAAAAGCGTGGAAGAAATTTCAAAAAATGGTTTGATAAAATGTTCTGTTTAACAATAACGACAAACCGCAGTTCCCCTCTCCTCCGAAGAGGGTCAATCAAAAATTTTAAAGCTGCAGTCAAGTAAATAGGGTGAGATCATGAAGCCAGATTTTTCAAAAATAGATATAAAGAAGTTTTCTACTGATGTGCCATCAGTCAAGCATCTTCCTTGGCTTTCGCCTGAAAAAATTCTGATCAAACCCGAATTTACTTCAGCAGATATTAAGGGATCTCCATTACCCAGCTATACTGCAGGCGTTGCTCCCTTTCTGCGAGGGCCTTATGCCACCATGTATACAGTGCGACCCTGGACAATTCGTCAATATGCTGGGTTTTCAACGGCTAAAGATTCAAATGCTTTTTACAGAAGAAATTTAGAAGCCGGACAAAAAGGCTTGTCCGTTGCTTTTGATTTGGCCACACATCGTGGTTATGATTCAGATCATCCGCGCGTAAGCGGAGATGTAGGTAAAGCAGGAGTTGCCATTGACTCCGTGCTTGACATGAAAATTCTATTTGATCAGATTCCTTTAGATAAAATGTCTGTGTCGATGACGATGAATGGAGCCGTGCTACCCATTATGGCATTTTATATAGTTGCAGCCGAAGAACAAGGGGTAAAGCCTCATCAATTAAGCGGCACCATACAAAATGATATTCTTAAAGAATTCATGGTGCGCAACACATATATCTATCCACCAGATCATTCTATGAGAATAGTGGCGGATATCTTTGAGTACTGCTCGAAACACATGCCTAAGTTCAATAGCATTAGCATCAGTGGTTATCACATGCACGAAGCCGGTGCTCCTGCACATATTGAATTAGCCTATACTTTAGCCGATGGACTGGAATACATTCGTGCAGGATTAAAAGCAGGAATTGCCATTGACGACTTTGCCCCTCGCCTTTCGTTCTTTTGGGGCATTGGTATGAATCTGTTTATGGAAGTTGCCAAGATGCGGGCGGCCCGTTTGCTGTGGACTAAGATTGTTGAGCAATTCAACCCAAAAAATCCTAAGTCATTGGCCTTGCGCACGCATTGTCAAACCTCAGGCTGGAGTTTGACAGAACAAGATCCATACAATAATGTAACGCGCACTTGCATAGAAGCCATGGCTGCCGTGCTTGGTGGAACACAATCGCTACACACCAACTCATTGGATGAAGCAATTGCTTTACCCACGGACTTTTCAGCACGCATTGCGCGCAACACGCAATTATTTTTACAAAACAAAACCGGAATTACCAATGTGGTAGACCCCTTGGGTGGATCCTATTATCTTGAATCGTTAACTGAACAGTTAGCATACCAAGCATGGGCATTAATTGAAGAAGTTGAAGGGCTTGGCGGGATGACGAACGCCATCAAAAGCGGTCTGCCAAAAATGCGGATTGAAGAAGCTGCTGCTGCCAAGCAAGCACGCATCGATTCTGATAAAGATGTGATCGTTGGAGTGAACAAGTACAAAACTGAGGAGAAACCAGACTTTGAAATTCTGGATGTTGACAATACCGCTGTGCGGACGGAGCAAATTGAAAGATTAAACAAATTAAAGCGTGAGCGTAATCAGGAAGAAGTGAATACTGCACTGGATGCGCTAACAACTTCCGCAATATCTTCAAAGGGCAATCTGTTAGAGTTGGCCATTGATGCCGCGCGCAAGCGTGCCACCTTAGGTGAAATTTCTTCTGCATTGGAAAAATCATTCGGTCGTTATAAAGCTTCCATCAAATCAATATCGGGCGTATATTCAAGGGAAATGAAAGATCAGAAGGAATTTGCAGAAGTATGTGCACTATCCGATCGCTTTGCCGAATTGGACGGGCGCAGGCCTCGCATTTTAGTTGCCAAAATGGGGCAAGACGGACATGACCGTGGCTCCAAAATAATTGCTACAGGTTTTGCTGATCTTGGCTTTGATGTCGACATCGGGCCCTTGTTTCAAACCCCTGATGAAGTGGCTATGCAAGCGGCCGAAAACGATGTTCATGTAATTGGAGCATCTAGTCTGGCCGCGGGGCATAAAACGCTAATTCCTGAACTCATTGCATCACTTGCCAGAATAAATAGGTCAGATATTTTGGTAGTGGTGGGTGGTGTAATCCCCCAACAAGATTATGATTTTCTATATCAGGCAGGCGTAGCAGGAATATTTGGCCCTGGCACTCCTGTAACAGTGTCAGCAAAAGCAATTTTGAACAAACTACTTTCCCAGTAAACGAGTTACCTTCTTTGTTAAGTTCTCCATCCATGAGCACATCGCCCCTTGGATTTCACGCGTCAACTTCATTATGAATTCCGTATTTTTATCAACGCAAATTTCAATTATATGAAAAAGACCTTCTTAGCCATCTTAGCAGCTAGCTTGTTATTTAGCTCCAATCTTCTGCTTGCTCAGGCCAAGTACGACAAAATGATTAAAAAGGCTGAGACTGCCTATGAGGCGGGCGATTATAAATCAGCCCTCAGTTCTCTAGAAAAATTCAAAAGCAAAGTGACTAAAAAATTAGGTTCGCAAAACGGATATATGCCTACCTATTACCTACTTCTTGCCAAGTATGACCTCTCCTCAGGAATGGTACTTGATTTTGAAACTAATCTGAGAGTGGCCGAAAGTTCCAGCATTACAATTAACAACGAAAACAGTTCAAATCATGGCGTGCTGCTTTTAAATGGAGCAGACCTCTATATTCAAAACAGGTCTTACCGCATAGCCAAAGAGTATTTAGATAAATCAAAAAAGATTTTGCAAACCGGGGGCTTCATGACAGAAGTATTAAAAGCAAGGACAGACTTAAGCCTGTCAGAAATTTTAACGGGTCAGGGTTTCTATAATGAATCACTAGAGTTATTGAGAGAGCGTGAACAGTATTTTGCAGGCAAAGCAATCCGCCAAGAAAGTTTTGTAGACGACAAAGGCAATCTTAAAAGCAGAAGATTAACAGAAGATGAAATTAAGGTGCGCTATTCTGATTATGCTCGATTGCTAACCAACATTGCTAACACGTACCGCAACAAAGGAAATTTTAAAAGTGCAGATTCAGCTTTTGCCATGGCCAATGGCTGGATTGATAAGAACCTGGGTGAGTCTTCCATTGTGTTTGTGCAAAATCAATACAATTGGTCTAACCTTATTGTTGAAGGTGGCCTGGAAGCCAGTCAAAATTTTCCGAGAGGAACTGGTTATGATCAAGCGCTCAATAATCTAAAAATCTCTCATAAGCCTTCTCATTATCTGGGTATTGAGATTTACGAGCAATACTTAAAGCGTCTTTTGCAGGAAGAAAGTCCGGCACGTTACAACAACACTAAATTGGAATTTGAAAAAATGATTAATAAAAGCTTTCCTAGAGGAAGTATTTACAGCGTTCGGTTAAAGGCTGTTGAATACAATAGTAAGCTAAGCAAATCCAGAACTAAAAATCTAGAGAACGCTGCTACCAATTTAATAAACAACACAAAAGACCTACCACATAATAATAGTACAACTGTTGAGGTATTAGATTTTCTTTATGACCTCTCCATAGAAAACAAGAACTATAAAAATGGAGAAACTTATCTCAAAGATATAATAGATATTAAAACAGAGTTGTTGGGTGAAGAAGCACCTGAAGTTCATCTGGCCAAAGTGTACCTGGCTGACTTTTATCTAGATTACACCAACTCCATAACAGAAGCTGGCAAAATCTATGAAGAGAGTTTCACCAATGTGGTCGAGAAACAAATAGATGTGGCTCATAAAGATCACCTGGATATACTCAATCGATTGGCTATGTATTACGAGCTAACAGACCAATACAACAAGGCGACTAGTACATTGGACAAAGCATCGGATGTGGCCAGAGGAAAATACAGCGATACCGACTATCAGTATGGCATGGAGCTAACAAATATTGCCAGGTTGCAAATTAAACTTGGACTTTATGAAAAAGCGGATCTAAATATTAGTCAGTCATTAAAGATTTTAGAAGAGTACAGAAAAGAAGAAGATAAAAAAGGGTATCTCGTTAATGCTATTGAAACACAGGCCACATTATTTGGTATTAAAGGTCTTTATGATGAGGCACAAGATGCCCTCGATCGCTCTGGAAAAATCCTGGAAAATACAGACCATCTGACAGGCATTGATGCTTTGGCAACAGCGAAAGAATTATCAAGTCTTCTCATTCAATTAGGACGATATGCTGATACTGAAGAGCTGTTGGATGAATTGATAAAGGAATATGAAAAAATATATGGCAACACGTCCATCCGGCTGATTGAACCTTTGGTGAATAAGGGACGCCTCACCTTGTTGCAAGGTGATTATACGGAAGCTGATAAAATTGCTTTGCGTGCCAACCAAATTGCTGTGTCTGTATATTCAGAAAAATCGACCAAAGCAGCACCTACTCAAAAATTACTGAGCGATATCGATTACATCATTGGTGATTACGACAAAGCCGAAGACAACATCTTAAAAGCGTTGGCTAGTCAGGAAAAACAATTTGGCAGAAAGCACATCGAGTTTGCTAAATCACTTTCGCAGCTCGCCATCATAAAATTCTATAAAGGTGATAACAAAAAGGAAGTCGAGAAATTGATGTTGGAATCGCGCGACATCATGGGCGAACGGTTGGGCAAAGACAATCCTCAATACGCTGAAATATTGAAAAACGTAGCTATTGTATATATTTCTGAAAAGCGTTTCGATATTGCCTTTAACTCATTAACGGTTGCCGAAAACATTTGGAAAGCCAAGACAGGCCGCAAAAATAATATTAACCTGGCCAGCATTTATACGCTGACTGGAGAAGTATTCTATCAACAAAAAAAATATGATAAGGCAGAGGAATTCTACAATAAATCAAAGGGCCTTTATGAACAATTCTTCAGCAAGACCCACCCGGAATATGTGAAGGTGCTTTCAAAGCAAGCCAAAGTATACTACATGCAGAAGGACTTTAAACGTTCGAAACGAAATATTGAGGAAGCCCTAAACAATTATGAAAAATTTATCAAACTATACTTCCCTGCGCTTAGTGAACGCGAGAAAGCAAAATACTGGAACACCATCAAAGGCGATTTTGAATTCTACAACACTCTTGCCTTCAGTCAAATGGAAGATTTTCGTGACTTGAGTGGAAAAGTATATAACTATCAATTGCTTACAAAAGCCATGTTATTAAGTTCGTCTATTAAAATTCGTGAGCGAATACTCAATAGCACAGATGAAGAACTTAAAGCTTCGTACTTGGATTGGCTACAGAAAAAAGAATTTCTGACCAATGCCTTATCCATGAGTACTCAACAATTAACTGATAATGGAATTGATCCTGTTTTATTGGGTAATGAGGTAGAGAAACTCGAAAAAGAGCTGAGCGAAAAATCAGAACTATTTGGACAAAGTTTTGAAACAAAGAGAATTACTTATGAAAACGTACAGAAATCTTTGGGCAAAAATGAAGTAGCCATTGAAATGGTGCGCTATCGGCATTTTAATCATACCCTTACAGACTCTATCATTTACGTGGCCCTGTTCGTAAAAAATGACAATGCCCGACCCAAAGTGGTTGGTTTGCCAGAAGGATATCGCATGGAAAAACGTTTCTTTAACTATTATCGAAATTGCATCACCGGCAAAGTAGAAGACATTTATTCATATAAGGTTTTTTGGGAACCTATACAGAAAGAAATCGGCCAGTATAGCACTATATTTTTATCTCCAGATGGTGTATATAATCTAATTAATCTTGAAACTATACCCACACCGGATGGTAAGTATGTGATTGACAATTCCAATATTGTGATGGTGAGCAACACCAAAGATTTGTATTTGCGCAAAGTAAAAGCAAAGACAGCAAGCGCCTCTAACAATGCGACTATGTTTGGTAATCCCACTTTCTACCTTACCGCCTCCGCTTCCAATAGTATTCCTCAATTGCCCGGCACAGAAGTAGAAGTAAACGAATTGCAGGATTTATTAAAACAAAAAGGCTGGATTACAGATAAGTATCTGGAAGCAAATGCAACCGAAGAACATGTAAAGGAATTGGAAAGCCCCAAGATCTTTCATATCGCCACGCATGGTTTCTATGCACCAACTATTACTCCGGATGAGGCAAGTCTGCTGACTGAAAACGAAACCATGATGACTGAAAATCCTTTACTCAAAACCGGGTTGCTATTAAAAGGTGCTGGTGATGTGCGCGACAAATCCAAATATAATTATAATATCGAAAGTGGTATCCTCACTGCCTATGAGGCCATGAGTCTGAATCTTGATAAGACAGATCTTGTTGTATTGAGTGCATGTGAGACGGGCTTGGGCGACATCTCTAACGGTGAAGGCGTGTATGGATTGCAACGTGCATTTTTGGTAGCTGGCGCAAAGACATTGATCATGAGTATGTTTAAAGTTGACGATGAAGCCACTCAAAAATTAATCCTCACCTTCTATCGCAAGTGGCTGACAACAGGTAACCTTCGCCAGTCCTTTGTAGATGCCAAAAAGGAATTACGGGTGGAGTATCCTGATCCAATTAATTGGGGAGCATTTATGATGATTGGCTTAGACAACTAAGCCAGTGGAATAACGATTTTACCAACAGTTTGTAATTGACTTTAACTCTGTAGGCAATCATGGAAAATAAAAAGAAAATACCCTAACGCTCTAGGGGTAAACGAGCGAAGTTAAGGAGAAGGTCAAACTATTTATGAAAACAAGACATGCTATCATACTTTTTACTTTGGGATTATGCTTAGCTTTTATAGGCGGCCTATTTAAGATACTCCATTTAACTGGTGCTGAGAATATCCTATTACTTGCTGTTAGCATGCAGATTGGAGGTGGGCTTGCTTTTCTATTTAAACTTTTGTCAAACCCTAAAGTAAAGGAGTTTTTAGATTGGTAGACATTGGCCACCGACAATGTAGACAAACAAAATGGATTGATTTGTTCATTGTCTCAGAAAGGGTCTCTGCTATTATTCTTTTAATCCTGAAATTCCGCCAGAGACAATAAACTTCATAGCAATGGATCCCGAAACATCAAGCGGCTTAATGTTTTCTTTTGACACCACAAAATGATCTCCTGCGAAAGCATATGACTGGGGGAAATAAACAACCACCATATCAGGCAATCCCAATTCCGATAAGTCGGATTGGGTAATAAATCCCACCCGGTGAAGGTTATTCTCCCTATTAATTGTGACTAGTACTGGTTTATTGAATTTTCGCTTTTCCCCAACAAAAGCAGTCATCAGGTCTTTAACAGATGAATAGAGTAGTTTTACTAATGGTATCTTATTTACTACCTGATCAAACCAATTGGAAAAGGTTTTGAAAGCAAAGTTGGAAGTGAAGTAACCGAACACGGTAATAACAGTAAGAATAATAGCAAAACCCACCCCAGGATAAGGGAGGTTTAAACGACTATCCAACCATTGAAAGGCAACTATGATAAAATAAACAGTGGCCACTAATGGCACAATAAATAGAGTGCCATTGAAAAAGTACCTTACAATCTTACCGAATATATTTCTCATGGCTCTATGTCTAAACTTCACTACTATTTAAAACACTGTAAACTAAAAAGGCTTCTTGCGAAGCCTTTCATTATGGTTGCTCGCAAATACTTACAAAGAAAATCCGAGGAAGCTAAGGAAACCTAGCGACATTAACCCAACGAGGATAAATGTGATTCCTAGACCCCTCAAAGGAGCTGGTACATTTGAGTATTTCATTTTCTCACGAACTCCGGCCAATGCTACGATCGCCAGCATCCATCCTATCCCTGATCCCAAACCAAATACTGTTGCTTCCGCAAGATTGTACGGTCGGCCTACCATAAACAGTGCTGCGCCAAGTACAGAACAGTTTACAGCAATTAGCGGAAGAAAAATTCCAAGTGTTCCATATAATGCAGGTGAAAATTTTTCAACTACCATTTCAGTTAACTGCGTGATGGCTGCAATTACAGATATGAATACGATGAATTGCAAGAAATTCAAATCGATATCTGCAAACTGAGGTCCCATCCAGGCCAAAGCGCCTGGGATAAGCACATAGTTTTGAATCAGCCAGTTTATTGGTACGGTAATACCAATTACGAAAATCACCGCAATGCCTAAACCAAATGCAGTCTTCACTTTCTTAGAGATGGCCAGGAAGGAGCACATTCCAAGAAAGTAAGCAAATATCATATTGTCGATAAAAATCGAACGAATACCAATATTAAGTAAGTTCTCCATATTCAATTTCAATTAGTGTGATTCACGATAACCATTAATGGAACGCTGTATCCAGATAATAATTCCTAACAATATACACGCACCTGCAGGCAAGAGCATTAAACCATTCCCTTTGTAGTGCACCCCGATAGCTTCAAAGATTTTGAATCCAAACAGTGAACCAGCTCCAAATATTTCGCGGAAGAAAGCCAGGGTCATTAAGATCAATCCGTAGCCCAATCCATTTCCCATACCATCTAAAAAAGAAGGCCATGGCTTATTACCCATCGCAAAGGCTTCAAGGCGACCCATTACAATACAGTTGGTAATGATCAATCCAACAAATACTGAAAGTTGTTTAGACACGTCATATACATATGCTTTCAAAATCTGATCTACCAGGATCACCCAAAGTGACACAATCGCCAACTGCACGATAATACGAATGCGCGAAGGGATGGAATCTCTCAACATTGATATTACAACATTGGAGGCGGCCGTCACAATCGTTAAGCCCAATGCCATAACGAAAGCCGGCTTCATTTGAGTGGTTACAGCAAGGGCTGAACACACACCCAATACCTGAACAGTCACGGGGTTATCAATATCCAATGGGTTACTGATCAGTTTTTTATTCTTCTTCGAGAAAAGAGGCTCTGACTTTTTTTCAACAACCTGTTCCTGTTCCGCTACTTCTGTACTCATAAGTTGAGGGATATTTGTTGGTTCTTCTTCAAATAGTTTTTATAGCATACAAAGTAATCCTTGAGCATATTGTTTATACCTTTTGCTGTCAGCGTTGCACCTGACATACCATCCACTTTATGGGTGTCGTTTGTGTAATCCATTCCTTCACCTTTCATCATCGTTACAGATGAAATCTCACCTCCTTCAAACACCTTCTTTCCCTTATAGCGAAGTTGAATTTCTTCTTCCGTTATTCTGGCGCCTAACCCCGGAGTTTCTCCAGCATGTTCAAACTTCACACCCTGTACTGTATTCAAATCAGATTGAAGTGCTACGAAGCCCCATATGTTATTCCACAATCCGTAACCATAAACCGGAATAACAGCGTTCTCTACTTTTGTAGAATCTGTTACACTGCGAAATTCATAAATCGGTAAAAGTCTTTCCTCCGGCTTCTTCTTGTATTCTTTCGCGATATCAATAGAGCTGGCCTTCACCTCCGTTTTTAAAGTACCCTGAAAATCAATGACAATTTCTTTTACGCGCTTTGCGTAAATCGCCTCCACGTTATCGGTCTTTTTCAAATCGATAACCGTGGCAAGAATATTTTGCTTACGCTCATGTTCAATATTAGCTTGTTGCTTATCGCGTAAGCTAATAGAAGCAAATGCCAATAGTCCGCCACACACCACTGTGATGGCGGCCGAGTATAATAGGATATAAAGATTAGACTGTCGCACGTTGTAATCTACGTTTTTTGTTTGCACTAACTACGAAATAATCAATCAGGGGCGCGAATACGTTCATTAACAAGATCGCTAACATGATACCTTCCGGATAAGCCGGGTTGAAAACACGGATAAGAACGGTAAAGATTCCTATCAGTGCACCGTAAAACCATTTTCCCATTTCTGTGTGCGTTGCCGTTACCGGATCAGTTGCCATAAACACAGCACCAAACGCTAAGCCACCCATCACCAAATGATAATGTGCTGGCATTTGCGTAAACGGGTTAGTACCCACCAAATTCAAGAAGAGGCCCATGGCAAATGCACCGGCAAAAACACTTAGAATAATTTTCCAGCTACCAACACCTGTCATGATCAGAATGGCCGCTCCAATCAAACACATTAAAGTAGAGGTTTCACCAATACAACCGGGCATTACCCCAAAAAACATATTACTGAAACTATAAATTCCATCAGCACCCCACGAACTTCCAAAGGCATTAAAATCGGAAACCACATTGCCTGTTGAAGCGGCTGCTACTGCCAGAGGAGTAGCACCAGAATAACCAGCGACTGTTTTAACACCTTCGCCCAAATAAGTCCAAACTTCACCGGAAATATCTGTTGGGTAAGCGAAGTAAAGGAAGGCACGGGCTGTAAGAGCAACGTTCACCACATTCATTCCTGTTCCACCAAAGGCTTCTTTTCCAATTACCACGGCAAATGCAGTTGCAATAGCCACTTGCCACAATGGAACATCTGGGGGCATGACTAATGGTATCAACATACCCGTAACAAGAAATCCCTCATTCACCGGATGTCTTCTAAGCGTTGCAAAAAGAAACTCGATACCAAGACCCACTCCATAGGATATTACAATAATGGGAACTGTCTTCACGGTACCGATCCAGAATTTTTCACCGAATGTAGCATCCAATTGACCCATTGCAAGAAAATGTTGATGACCAACATTCCACATTCCAAAAAGCAAGCAAGGCACCATAGCAATGATCACCGTCATCATGAGGCGTTTCATGTCAATCGCATCGCGTATCTGAACTCCCTTTGATTCTGCTGTTGTGTTGGGTACAAACAAAAAGGTATCGAATGCTTCATAGGCGAAATAAAATTTCTCCCATTTGCCACCCTTCTCAAAGTTATGCTTTACTCCGTCTAATTGATTCCTTAAAAACTTCATAATTGATTAACTATTTTGCATCAATTCAATTCCTCCTCTTACTATTTCCTGAACATTGTGCTTGGATACATCGACAAACTCACATAAGGCCAGATCTTCCTCAATCACCTCATAAATGCCAAGCGCTTCCATCTCATCTAAATCCTCTGCCAATATCGACTTGATGAGGTGAGTAGGTAAAATATCGATTGGGGTGACTTTCTCAAATACACCGGTCTGTACAAAAGCGCGCTCTTCACCATTGGTATTGGTATTTAGCTTAAACTCTTTGTTAGGTGTCAGGAATGATAGCAAACCGAATGCGCGTTGAAAGCTAAGCTTGTTGGCACCAGGAGTGATCCAACCTAAAAATTCATGAGCGTCTCCTTCAGGTAAAACCGTAATCTGCTGATCGAAAAATCCAAGATGACCATCCTTACCAATATTAGTGCCAGTCAACGCATTACCTGATATGCATCGCACGTGCTCGTTAGTCAGATTCTTCTCAATAAATTTCTTAATCGATGCACCTGTATATGTTTTATAATATTGTGGTTCTTTTACTTCTGATCCTGTAACAGCTATCGTTCGGGAAGTATCGTAAATACCATTCAAAAACAACTTTCCAATTTGGATAACCCCAAAAGGATTGATTGTCCAAACTATATCTCCTTTATTAATAGGATCGATGTGGTGAATTTGTACACCCACACATCCTGCCGGATGCGGCCCGCTGAATTTGTTTACTTCAACCCCTTTGACTTGGGAGAAGACCGTTGAGATTTCGCTGGTAGTATGAACGTTTATGTGAATCGTAGATGAAAACTTTCTAAGCACATCTATCCCTACCTGAAAAGCCTGATCTTGTCCACGAAACAAAATGCTATAATCAGGAGCTAATGGATGTGTGTCAAAGGCAGAAACGTGAATAGCTTTTGGGGTGTGAGCCGGATCGGCAATGACACCAAATGGGCGTTGAACAATATTCGGCCATACTCCGGCCTTTAGCATTTGCTCTTTGGCATTGCCTACTGACAAATTGGTAATCTCAGAAACAGTATATTTCTTGAATACTTCATGCTCTACTTTCTTGTCTGCTAAGATTTTAACCTCCAGAAGTTTGCGTTTTTCCCCGCGTTTAATCTCCACAATTTCCCCGCTAACCGGAGATGCGTAAACCACATTCTCGTGCTTTTTATCATGGAATAAAGGAGTACCAGCCTTTACGGTGTCACCTTCTTTCACTACCGTCTTTGGCATATAAATGCCCTGAAAATCGGTTGGTTTTATGACGAATGTTTCTGCTTGTGCGGCTTCGGCAACTTTAGGAGCAGCTTTGCCAGCGAGATTGATATTAAAACCCTTCTTGAGTCGTATGAATTTGCCCATGTATTTAGGTAACAAGGAAATGATTTAGCCTCTTGTCGTAACCACCAACACTTAGTTTTATTAGTGAGGATAGGTCAAGACGGGGCAAAATTAAGAATTAAATCTGTCCAGCAAAGAGATTAAGAAAGTAAGAATTTGGCCGGATTTCAGGCGATTT
>JANOQK010000379.1:0-1900 GCA_031414855.1 Bacteroidia bacterium
ATGTGTATCTTCCATTAGAAGCGCCTACAGGAGATTTCTACGGGGGACATCGACCAGGTAACAATTTATTTTCTCAAAGCTTGGTTTGTTTAAATGTGAAGACGGGTAAAAAGGTATGGCATTATCAATTGATTCATCATGACATCTGGGATTACGACATACCAGCACCTCCTATACTAGCCGATATTACAGTTGACGGAAAAGCTATCAAGGCTGTTGTTCAGGTTACGAAGCAGGCCTTCGCCTATGTCTTTGATCGCGTGACAGGAAAACCAGTATGGCCAATTGAAGAACGACCCGTTCCAAAAAGTGATGTCAAAGGAGAATGGACATCTCCTACTCAACCCTTCCCAAGGAAGCCTGCAGCGTTTGACAGACAAGGTTATTCAGATGATATCTTAGTAGACTTCACTCCTGAAATAAAGAAGGAGGCTTTAAAGATTGTAAGCAAGTTTAAAAAGGGATCGCTTTACACCCCAGTGAGTGTTTACAATCCGCCAAACATTCTTGGTACACTGATTCTTCCAGATGCAGTAGGTGGAGCAAATTGGCAAGGCGGTGTGGTTGATCCTGAAACAGGAATATTATATGTCGGTTCCAGTACTGTACTGCGACCAATGAGTTTGGAGTCAGCCCCTAATTTGTCCGACATGGATTATGTGGCGTTTATGGGAAGTTCCAGAATAGGTCCTTATGGTTTGCCTTTAGTTAAACCTCCCTACGGAAGAATAACTGCAATTGATCTGAATACTGGAGATCATAAATGGATGATAGCCAATGCGGATACACCTGACTGGGTAAAAGACATTCCTGCGTTAAAAGGAATTGACATTCCACGTACCGGTTCACCCGATCGCGTGGGACTGTTGGTTACCAAAACACTTTTGTTTGCTGGCGAAGGTTCCGGATTATATGCTGCCGATGGTGGTGGTGGCAATAAGTTCCGATCGCATGATAAAGCAACGGGTGAAATTATTTCAACAATTGAATTGCCCGCCAATCAATGTGGTATTCCAATGACCTATTCAATCAATGGCAAGCAGTATATTGTGATTGCCGTGGGGGCTGTAGGACATCCTGGAGAATTGGTAGCTTTGGCACTTTAACTATGAGCATAAAAGTAATTGCCTTCGATGCAGATGATACCCTGTGGGACAACGAAGGATATTTTCTGGAAGCAGAACATAAGTTTTGTGAATTGATGGAAGATTATCTTCCCCAACACACCGTTTCGCGTGAGCTGCTGCAAACAGAAATAAAAAATATCGGGCTGTATGGCTATGGCATCAAAGCTTTCATTCTTTCGATGATTGAAACGGCTATCCGCATTTCAGACAAAACAATTAATGTAAGTGTTATTGAAAAAATCATTGGCTTTGGCCAGGAGCTTTTAGAAAAGCCTGTTCATCTAATAGGTGGAGTGGAGGAAGTTTTACAATCTCTCAAGGGACGGTACCGTCTGGTGATGGCCACGAAAGGCGATTTACTTGACCAGGAACGCAAATTGAAAAAGTCAGGACTGGCCAGCTATTTTCACCACATCGAAATCATGTCGGAGAAAAAAGAAGAGGACTATCAAAAGCTGATCCGGCATCTGGACATAAAACCATCTGAATTTCTCATGATCGGGAATTCGATCAAGTCGGATGTATTGCCCGTTCTGAATATCGGTGGCCATGGATTTCATGTTCCCTATCACACCACATGGGCACATGAAAAAGTGGATATGAATCTGGAGCATGCCAACTTCAAACAATTGACTAGCATCAAGGAATTATTAGACCATATTTAGCCCATTTTCAATCCCAACATCGAACAGGTTTGTACGATGCTGAACAAAAGTCTTCTTTTTCGAGGGCAGACCAACGGTAAGGATGGGATTCTGCAACATTTAGAATTG
>JANOQK010000380.1:0-8811 GCA_031414855.1 Bacteroidia bacterium
AGCGGTGTTCATAAAGTAGTGTGGGATGGAAGTGATTTTTCAGGTATGAGAGTCCCTGCAGGTATCTATATTCTGCGGACTAGGATTGATGGTCTTTTAGTAAGTCAGGTACACAAAGTAATTATGCAGTGATTGGTTGTAAAAAATAATAGGATGAAAAAAATCGTAATGGTAGTTTCTTTTGTTTCAATAGCTCACGTGATGTTAGGTCAGGAGTTACGCAGTCGTACCAACGAAGTGCACCTAGCTTCTGCGGGCCTCAGATCAAGAACCACCGTTCCGGCTATCGTGTGGATATCTCCCATGTTGGAGTATACTAACAGCCTTTCAGCACAGGTTGAAATTGAATTGGATGTTCAATCGGATGTTGCGCTGCGATCAATTCAGGTTATCGTGGGCGATAACTTACGCGGTGCTTCTCATGGAGAGAAAAAAGTGGAAGTGGTTAAAGATCTGATGTCGATGCACATTTCACAAAAACTTATACTGCAGGAGGGCTCGAATTACATTGAAATTCTTGCAGAGAATATAAATGGTGGCAAAGTATCAAGCATTCGGAATGTCATCGTGGGAAAGGACGCAGTGGTAAACGCGATCAGTAGTGATCGGAAGGATTATGCGTTGTTTTTTGCTACCGACACATACGATTATTGGAAAAATCTGGTTAACCCTGTTTATGACGCGAAGACAATTGCAGCAGAGCTAAAAACTAAATACGGGTTTGAAGTAGAAGTAGTTGAAAATGCCAACCAGAGAGATATTCTGATAAAGATCAAAGACTATGCAAGGCGGAATTTCAGACCACAGGATCAGTTATTTATTTTCTTTGCCGGTCATGGTCAATTCGATGAAGCGTTTGGAACAGGTTATGTAGTGGCCAAGAATTCTCTGGAGGTGGATGTGGCAAAGACCACCTATATCTCACACACCAATTTGCGTAGCTATATCGATAACATTTCCTGTAGGCACATCCTCCTGGCCATGGATGTTTGCTTTGGTGGCACATTAGATCCTGAGATCGCGCACTCGAGAAGTTCCGAGGGTAGAGATGAGTTAACCGACAACGAGTTTTTGGCTCGTAAACTTTCAAAAAAAACCAGAAGGTATATCTCATCAGGTGGAAAAGAATATGTGTCGGATGGAATGAGGGGTAAGCATTCACCATTTGCTGCCCGGTTTCTCGAATCATTGAACAGTAGCGGAGGTGAGGATCAAATCCTGACGATTAACGAAATACTTCCCTATCTGGAAAAAATAAAAGATCATGAACCAAGGTCGGGAGAGTTTGGTGACAATGAAAAGGGAAGCGACTTTGTCTTTGTAGCGAAGAGGAAGTAATTCAAACGAAACTGTAAACTATGTAAATCGTGTTGAAAATAATGTAACGATTATACACGTAATCAAGGACAGATTTGTAGAGTGAGAGTAATTGACCTAAAAAAACATAAAAATGAAAACACTTAAAATTTGGATAGTGACGGCAGTGCTGTTGTTATCATGTGCATCAACTGAGCTAAGAGCAGGTTCAGAAAAAGGCGCTACCAGAAAGGTAACTACTGAAACGCCAGAGTCAGCAGCAAGAGCTAAAATTCTACTGAACCGACTTGAGGAGATTAAAGCTTTAGATAAGTCCAAGCTTACGTCAGCTGAAAAAAAACAATTGCGGAATGAAGTAAAGTCTTCCAAGAAAGAACTGGATGAGTTGGGTGGTGGAGTATATATCTCTGTTGGTGCCATCATACTTATTTTAGTGTTGCTCATCATCTTTTTATAACGGATGTCACAAAAAAGAAAGTTGGCATACAATTCTTTCTTAACTGATCTGAGATTTTTTGATTTAGCTCCTTGTATATAATCAATACATTTAAAGACAAACAAAATGACAATTACTACAACTTTATTGCAATCCGTATGGATCACTGCTTCTTCCGTAGAAAATCATAAAAAAATTGCGGCACACCTTCTGGCTGCTAATAAGTATTTGGAGGTTACTCCGGTTGTGCACGATGGCAGCTCCGTCATAGATAATGAAATAGTTGATGAAGTAAAGTGTGATGGCAATCCTCTTATTAGTCAAGCGTAAAAGAGATTGCAAGTCTGAAAATTGAAGATTCGATGTATGAAAAAGATACTATGTCCAACAGATTTTTCTGAAGCAGCCGATCAAGCTGTCGCTTACGCAGCAGCACTGTGTAAGCGGATTGGTGCAGAATTAACATTGCTACATGTACAGTCCGTGTTTTCGTTTGCCTCAGACGAAATGATAAAAGGACATTATTCGGTGACGGAAGAGAGTCGTGATCAACTAGATCAAATGGCTGCTGAGGTAATGAAAATGTTTGGTATATCATGTGTGGCTGAAGTGGAGCCAGCAAATAACAGCTTGAATGATGTAATAGCTAAACGTGCGTTGGAATTTGACTTGATCGTAATGGGTACGAATGGTGCGGACGACTACTACGCATTTTTCTTTGGAAGCCATTCTTATCAACTGGCGATAGCATCTGCCATCCCCGTTCTGTTGATCCCCAAGGGCTGCGCCTACCAGGATATTTCATCAATCGTATTCGCATTTGACTACGAGCATGAACACGAGCTGCCATTGAAACAATTGTCAGAATTCTCCAGTCTGTTGGAAGCTAGTGTAATGGTTATGCAGGTGAAGAGTCACTATAGGCGAGAGGAGGAACTGAATTCGGAACAAATTCAGACAAGGACAAGGATGCTTTATAATATGATGGACATTGAATTTATTACCATTTATTCGGATGAAGTAGAGGAAGGCATAAATGCTTACATGACTAAAAATAATGTTGATGTCTTGGCACTTTGCTCTCTTCAATATACGATGATTAAAACCATTTTTCACAAAAGCCTTATTAAGCTACTTACGTCCACTGCCACCTATCCTGTGTTTGTATTTCACAAGTAGTCTTTGAAGTAGGGCTAAGGGTATCAGTGTATCGTATGTAATAGTTGTAACAGTTACGATGGGATGTGTAACATTTTTAGGTTGACGGAGGGTCAACTTTACATCATGTTTCCGTCTATCAAGTGGAGGTAGGAAGATTAAATTATAAAAATTAGATAGTCGAAGATTAACCACGATCAATTAAAAAACGATTCATAACTAAAATAGAAAGAAAATGAAGCCAGAAATTGGAATAACAGAAAAAAATTTACACAAAAGCATTGACTTGCTGTCCGTGATTTTAGCGGATGAGATGACCTTATATATCAAGACCCGGAAATTTCATTGGAATGTATCGGGTGAAAGCTTTATGGAGTTGCATAAATTATTTCAGGCACAATATACCGAGCTGGAAGAAAGCATTGATTTGATTGCCGAACGCATCAGCAAACTAGGTGGCAAGGCAATAGGTACCATGAAAGAGTTTACCAAACTCACCAGGCTTAAAGAAGTTCCTGGGAAATACCCACCTCAATCTGAGATGATGAGTGAGTTGCTGGCCGATCATGAATTGATCATTTCTGAGGTAAGAAAGGATATTGAGGAGATGGCAGATAAAAACAAAGATGCCGGAACGATAGACTTTTTAACGGGAATTATGCAGGCGCATGAGACTACTGCCTGGATACTAAGACGATATTTAAACTAACACTTGATCAATTATAAACAGAGACAAAATGAATACTGAATCAAATCTTGAAATTGAAAATACGACAGGTAAAAATCAACTTGGAGCCAACGCAAATCGTCCGGTCAATGTGTTAACAGCCACTTCTATTATAGGAGACAAGGTTATAAATAAGGCGGGTGAAGATATGGGTAAGATAAAGGATATCATGATTAATATTAAAGAGGGAACCATTCAATACCTCATCATTGAGTTTGGTGGTTTCATCGGATTGGGAGAAAAGTTATTTGCCATTCCATTTGTTGCTTTAAAGTTGAATGCAAAGGAGCAGAATTTTATACTGGATGTTGAGAAGGAATTTTTGGAAACGGCACCGGGCTTTAACCCGGAACACTGGCCTGAAACAAATAGCCATTACTTTGATGTGAATAACCATTGGGGTTCATTCATGGGGCCAAATACAGGAGTTTAAGATGAAACAGAAAATGAAAAGTGTAGATAAATATCAAGTAAAAATAAAGTCTATTGAGAAGATCACGCATGACGTGCTTCAACTCGTAACGGAGAAACCTGAGAACTATTTATTTAAGCCTGGTCAAGCCACCGAAGTCTCCATAAACAAAAGAGGCTGGCAGAATGAAAAGCGTCCTTTTACATTTACCAGCGTTCCAAACAACGATTACCTGGAGTTTACGATTAAAACTTACCCCGCACATCAAAGTGTTACGCATCAGCTATTGCAACTGAAAAAAGATGATGAGTTGCTATTGCACGAGGTATTTGGCGCGATTGAATATAAGGGAGTTGGTGTTTTTATTGCCGGAGGCGCAGGAGTGACTCCGTTTATTTCGATCCTCAGATCGCTATACATCGCCAATAAATTGGAGGGTAACAAGTTAATCTTTGCCAATAAGACCAAGGCAGATATTATACTCGAAGGAGAACTGCATGCAATAGTAGGCGACCATTTTATTAATATTCTATCCGAGGAAAAAAGAGAAGGCTATGCATCTGGTATGATCACGGAAGACTTTATTCAAGCTAACAGGATTGGGGAAGACGAATTCTTCTATGTATGCGGCCCTCCCCCGATGATGAAGGAAATGGATAGACAATTAAAGCAGTTAGGAGTAAATGAAAAGAACATTGTAAAAGAAGAAATCTAATATGGAAATAGCGACTTCACCCCTAGAGACGGCCACTCACAAAATGGTCAACCCGGTTTTATCTGGCGTATCTAAACTTGTCAGAGAAGAATATATAGAAGTGGAGCCGAACGTTGTGCTTCATGTTACAGATGCTGGCGAAGGCAGGCCTATTGTGCTGATCCATGGATGGCCATTGAGTGATGAGATGTTTGAATACCAGTATACCGATCTTGTTAATGCTAATTTTCGAGTGATTGGAATTACACTAAGAGGTTTCGGGCGATCCAGTAAACCTTTTGGAGTATTCAATTATGATATCTATGCAGGCGATATTAAGAAGGTTTTATGTAAACTGGACATAACGGATGCGGTGCTGGGTGGTTTTTCTATGGGAGGTGCTATCGCTATCCGTTACCTAGCAAATGATGCCGGAGCGCATGTTTCAAAACTTGCCTTATTTGGTGCAGCAGCACCTTGCTGGACCCAACGAGATGATTATCCTTATAATCTTTCTGTGGCAGAAGTGGATGAATTAATCCAGTTGTGTCATCGCGATCGGCCACAGCTTTTAACGAACGTGGGAAAGATATTTGCTGCTACTGATTCTTCGCTAAGTGAAGGAATCAGGAATTGGCTATTTGGTATTGGATTAAGTTCCTCTGCTCACGCAATGGTTCAGAGCCTTGTGGCATTGCGAGATACTGATCTTAGAAATGATCTATTACGTATTACTATTCCTACTTTAATCATGCATGGAAAAAAGGATAAGATATGTTCGTTTGAAATGGCAGAGCAGTTAAAGTCAGGCATCGCTAATTCGCATATTATTCCTTTTGAAAAAAGTGGTCATACCTTATTCCTTGAGGAAACGGAGAAGTTCAATTCAGAATTGATAAAATTCGCAAAGTACAGTTAGTGTGCTCGAACATTGCCGATAGACCTCAAACGTCTGTGGAGCGGTTTTTCTCCGCTCTATAAATAACCCACGTAAATGAATTAGTCATGAAAAAGTTGTATACAGGTATGGAGTGGGTTTTTGAAAGACTCGCCACTGTTGCTATTGCTGTGCTGGGCAACTCTATTACGTTTGTAATTGCTTTAGGGGTAGTGATCTTCTGGCTTTTTAACAAGGAGTTTTATACACAAGGGATTCACGATGCACTACGCGATGTAATTAGTGGTATTTCCTTTCTCTGCTTGTTTCTTCTTCAAAAGGCATTCAACCGGTTTACGGCTTCCATGCACTTGAAGCTAAATGAGCTCGTCACCTCACACGAGGCTGCCCGCAATGAAGTGATTCACCTGGAAGATAAAACAGAACTCGAAATCAAGGAATTAACAAAAGAGTTTTCCGATCAGGCCTTACAGGCAGCGGAGGATCAAAAGAATCAACAAGTAAGTTGATTTGATTTGTTCAGTTTGCTTCTTTCCACTTTAAAAAAATATGTAAGATCTATAACATAACCAGATAGATATGTAATAGAGGCCGTTGACGAAAACGACAATTTTGCATATCAGTCCACGACTTATAACCCATTTTTAAATACAAACGACATGAAAAAATCAATTCTAACACTAGCAGCATCAGCTCTTCTGGCGGGTGCCATCTTAACAAGCTGTAATACTCCCGCACAAAAAGTGGAGAATGCCGAAGAAAAGGTTGAAGCAGCAAATGATGATTTAAATGATGCGAACGAAGCCTATCAAAAAGAAATTGATAGTTACCGAAAAGAGGCGGATGAGAAGATAGCAGCCAACAACAAAAGCATAGCTGAATTTAACGCCAGGATAGCGCTGGAGAAAAAGGACGCGCAGGATGATTACAGAAGGCAAATTGCCACGTTGGAGCAAAAGAATAGCGACCTGAAAAAGAAAATGGATGATTATAAGGCGGATGGAAAAGAGAAATGGGAGCAATTCAAAACAGAGTTTAGTCGCGATATGGATGAGTTAGGTAAGGCATTTAAGGACTTGACTGTCAAAAATGTAAAGTAGACGGTTAATCTTTTCAGCTCAACAAGGAAGGAAGGTTACTCGTAACGTTCCTTTTTTTATGCGCAACTGGTAAATAGACGTAGGGGAAAGTACTCCCAGTCAACTGAAACTATCGGTAATCGGAAAAGTGAATGAGTAGTGCGGGGTTGGGGAAAAATCTGATAAAGTGAGTAATACTTTCCCCATCAGTAATCAAATCACCTCCTTTTGACTTCAATCACATGGGTGTGGAAGGCGGCACGAATATTCTAATACGCGTCACAGTTAAAGTTCATGAAATGAGGATGTACACCTTATCCATGAAACAATACTAAAATTTAAAACCAACTTTTATGAAACTTACAAGAGTATTACCAATCCTAGCCATGCTTGCGATTGTTTTCGTTGCAGGATGTAAAAAGGATGATGATCCTGGAATACGTCCAACGGTGATTTCCACAGATCCGATCACGAGTGCCACTAACAGAGCAGTCAACAGTATGATCTCAGCCACCTTTAGCGTGGCTATGGATCCTGCTTCTATTAGTAATTCAACATTTACGTTGCAAAAAGCTGGGGCAGCTGTAGCCGGAACCACTACGTACACCGGAACTACAGCATCGTTCAGTCCAACAGCAGATCTTTCACCAAACACGGTCTACACCGCCATGATTAGCAAGGATGCTAAAAATATGAACGGTACAACTATGTCGAAAGATTACTCCTGGACATTCACGACAAGTGCTAAGTCAGATTTGATCTTGCCTACCGTAACATTGACGGACCCTCTAAACAGTGCGGTGGGAGTAGCTCTCTCCAAAGTGGTTAAGGTAACCTTCAGTGAAGCGATGGATGCAAGTACGATCACTTCGTTAAGTGTTGCCGTGAGACAAGGAACAACTTCTGTTTCGGGTGCTGTTACCTATGCGGGTACTATTGCTACATTTACTCCGGCCGCTAACCTGCTACCAGCTAAAGTATACACGGTAACTGTTACCACAGCAGCAAAAGATATGGCCGGCAACGCGCTAGCTGCTAATAACACCTCTACTTTCACAACAGGTGATGCACCTGATACAGCAGCACCGGTGGTTAGTTCAACTAGCCCAGCCAATAATGCAACAGGTGTTGCAACAAATAAAGTGGTGTCCATCACTTTTAGTGAAGCAATGACTGCTTCAACAATTAATGCAACAACATTTACCTTGTTTCAAGGTGCTTCTGCAGTAGCAGGAACAGTAGCCTATTCAGGAACAGTAGCCACATTTACACCTACTGTTGCCCTCACTGATGCCTTGGTTTACACAGCTACTATTAAGACAGGAGCAAAAGATGTTGCAGGCAATGCACTTGCCGCGAATACGGTTTGGAGCTTTACGGTTGGCGCACCAGATGTTCTTGCACCAGTTGTTAATTCAACAAATCCAATTGATAACGCAATAGGAGTTGCCAACAATAAAGTTGTTTCTATCACCTTCAGCGAAGCAATGGATCCGTTGACGATCAATGCAAATACATTCTCCTTGAAGCAAGGAACAACAGTGGTTCCGGGTACAGTAGCTTATGCTGGAATAATCGCAACGTTCACACCGACAAACATTCTTACAGCTGGTCTTACGTACACAGCCACTTTGGCAACAGGCGCAAAGGATTTAGCAGGCAATGCTCTTGCTGCTGATAAGGTGTGGAGTTTCACAACAGGTAACAGCACATCAACGCTGGCTGTTGTAAATCTCGGGGCTGCGGCAAATTATGTGATTCTTGCTAAAACTGCCATCTCAAACATTTCAACGTCTGCTGTAACTGGAGACCTGGGCTTGAGCCCTGCCGCCACCTCTTACATCACTGGTCTTTCAATTACCAATGCAACTGGTTATGCCCTCTCTGCTCAAGTAACTGGAAAGATATATGCAGCTGACATGGCTGATCCAACTCCAATTAATTTAACAACCGCTGTTGAAAATATGATCACTGCTTACAACGATGCAGCAGGTCGTCCTTCTCCGGATTTTCTGGAGTTAGGGACTGGTAATATTGGTGGCCAAACACTTGTACCAGGCTTGTACAAATGGACAAACACCGTTACACTT
>JANOQK010000381.1:0-1933 GCA_031414855.1 Bacteroidia bacterium
TTAAAATATGTCCCAAAAATGTATTATAAATATGATAATGAAACAGAATACCGTATTTCGGTAAACAAGAGCGACTGTTTATAAAAGCGACTTTCTGATTTACACTTTTTATGTCTTTTCAACCTTATTTCCATTAAATAAGAATGACTTTACTCCCATATTCTACGATTGAAATAGTTGGATTAAATGAAGGTGGCTTCGGGAGAACTTGTGGCATTCATTCAAGCAATTGTGGTAGTTCTGTTAAAGTTGGAACTCACCTCAAACTAATTAAATCCACAGTTGATATACCTCAAGTCAAAAGAGTACCCATCTGTAGTGAAGAGGCTCATATTCCCAAAAAACGAGGAAGACCTAAGAAGAAAGATGTGGAGTACGAAGAGGTAGCTATAACTGAAACAGTTGAATGTATGAAAGCATTTATCTGGGTTAATGGCGTGGAAGGCTGTTTGGTGGGTTTCGTATCGAAGCCGTTTCTAAAAATCTACGGTAATGAGTTGGACGGGCGGGTGGTAGATATAGTTTACGTTGGATCAGAATCTCAGGTCGAATCTGACAGAAGACGTAGTATGGTGCATAACGGGCTTGCCATTGGGGTCATTTTAGTTTAGATGAATCCTATTTTATTACATGTTTTTAAAATTGTGTCTCTGGCTATTAGTTCCCAAGAGTCTGCGATCCACTTGGTCATTAATTCTCGCGTCACTTTCGGCTTCGACTCAGCGTTTTCCACTAAGTAACTGCTATAGAACCATCGCATATGATCCTTGAATGGTTTATTGATGCCCACGTCCAAAACTTGCACACGAGAAGTCATATTTGGTGGAAGCATTGCAAGTAAACAACCAAGGTCTGATACATTATCACGAACAGATTGCGTTTGGTGTGGAGAGAAATTATCCATCATCAGCAAATGAAGCTCTTTGCTTTTTGTTTCAATAAATGGTTTTAGACTTTTTTCAATCCAAGTTCCCATAATTTCCTCATCACAGTAGGCTTTCTTTTGGCAACATACAATGATTCTAGAGTCAATCGGACTTTTCTGAGTTCATTCTTTTCGCCACTGTACCATCACTCACACCTTTGAAAACAACCAATGGTTTCAACTTAACACCGCTGAAAGACACTGCCAAGAAAACAGTGCATGTGTTGATATTGTTTGTGTTGGCAATTCTGACAGTCTTGGAGCCAGTAAAATGGATTGTTTTACTGATACCGATGTCAAAATAACATCCTGTTTCATCCATATTAATGACACTACTTGGAGGAATCCTGCGAATAGACATCAAACTGCGAACATGCTGCGCAAAGTCCAGATGAATCACTCCCATTTCTTCTTCAGTTAAAGTTTTTTGATCTTGGGTCCTTCTTCTGATTGACAAATGGTGCCGTTCGAGTATACTGTATACCCAACTCAAACATTTGTTGAACCCGTCAAAGAGAGTTGGGTAGTCTTTAATTATTTTTGCAGCCGCCATACGAGCACTAACAGGTGCAGCCAACGTTCTTTTGTGCGTAATCCATTCAACAATTTCTGTTTCAACTTCCTTATACTTTAGAGGACGTCCATTACTAAGTTTCCTTTTCTGAGCAGAATGTTCAAGTGACAAAATCTTGTTTTGGTTTTTACACCATTTTGAGACTGTTCTCTTATCAAGAGATTCCTTATCAGAAATATAATTCTGAGGATGTTTCACCCCTGCAGCAGCAGCTTCGTTGACTTCTCTAACAATACGTCGTTTCTCATCCAGGGGGTAAGAAGTTCGACGAACTTTAGAGGTTGCTAAATATTCATTTTCTGAAACATTGCAATCATCTGCATTGAAAATATCTGACATTTTGAAAAAAGATTATAAAAACAAAGGCGACTAAAAATGTTTAATTAAGAAATAGATGAATTTTTCGGTCGCTCTTGTTTACCGAAATACGGTAT
>JANOQK010000382.1:0-3722 GCA_031414855.1 Bacteroidia bacterium
CTGCACTTGAGCAGATAACACAAAAAATTTGTACGTAATTTTAAACCATGCCTGCGTTACCAAAAATATCTAAACGAACTTTTTGGGATGTAGATATAAGCGAGCATGATTTCAACCATTCGAATGAATGGGTTATCACGAGAGTTTTTGACAGAGGATCCCTTAATGAGGTGTTTTCTTTAATTTAAATATTATGGTTTTGACTTTGCCAAAAATGTAGTAGTCACGACACAGGAAAATTTACCTAACCACGCTATTCCGCTTGCAAGAGCCATCTTTAAATTGAACTATTCGGATTTTAAATGCTCAGAAAAGAAACCGTTTCTTCTCCCCTATTAGAAAGTCTATTGGGTATTATGGAAATGAAAACCATAAAAACACATCGCTTGGTTGGGGGGCACCGCTTTAGCCCTTCAAATTGGTCAACCTTTACTGACGATTGTCATTTGCGGTAAAGAATTAACACCTCATCTTCGCGGCAATCGACTTGATCGCTATCTTTAGTAGCTCATGCGGGAATTATTAAGGCATCACTTTAAACGATATGACAAACGCCATTTACCTCACTACCACCGAACCTTATTCGGGTAAATCCATTATTGCCTTGGGTCTGGTTAATCTTCTGGCTGGCAAGACAGAAAAGATAGCCTACTTTAAACCCGTGATTAGCCGCGAAGGAGCTGAAAGAGACAATCATCTTCAAACGATTTCAAAGCACTTCAACTTAACCGCCCCATATGAGGACATGTTTGTCTTTACGCGAAACGAGGTAGTCAAACAAATCAATGCCGGGAAGGAAGCCTATATCATAGATACCATTATTGATCGGTTTAAGAAACTGCAGGAACGATTTGATTTCGTGGTGGTAGAAGGATCTGATTTTATGGGTGGCAGCACCAATGTTGAATTTGATGGAAATATTTCCATCTGCAAAAATTTGGGTATACCCGCTGCATTGATCGTGAAGGGAGAGAATAAATCGGTACAAGAGATCACGGACACCGCAGTATCTACGACCAAAAGTTTTATGGATGAGGGTGTACAGATTCTGACCGTAATTGCTAATAAAATTGAAGTTGACAAAGAAGAAGAGATACAATCACGACTTTCAAAAGCGCTTCCGAAAGGAATTATAGTAACCTCTATACCGATCCACAAAGACCTCGGCAATCCAACCATGCGGGAAATTCATGAATCTGTTGGCGGTAAAGTTTTATTTGGTGAACATCTGCTTTCCAATCAGGTGGATCACTCGATTGTAGGAGCGATGCAATTGCATAATTGTCTTACCCGCCTAAACAAGAATACCTTGATTGTTACACCCGGTGACCGCGGTGACATCATCATTGGTGCGCTGCAGGCGAATATTTCCAAAAACTATCCGAAGATAGCAGGCATTGTGCTCACAGGTGGCCTTGTACCTGAACCCACCATCATCAAATTGATAGAAGGGCTGGATACAGTAATACCGATCCTTGCAGTGGAAAGCGGCACTTTTAAAACTGTAAATCGTGTGGCGAATACACAATCCAGAATTTCGCCTGAGAATAAAGACAAGATCGCATTGGCCATTAGCCTGTTCGATAAATATGTGGATGTAAAAGGACTTGAAAAGAAAATCATTTCGTTCCGTACCACAAGCATTACGCCACGCATGTTTCAATACCAGATTGTGAAACGCGCGAAAGAAAGCAAGAAACATATTGTCTTGCCCGAAGGCGAAGATGATCGCATCCTCATGGCCGCAGATGCACTAATCAAACAGGATGTGGTAGATCTTACTATTTTAGGAAACAAGGAAACAGTTTTGCCCGCATTGAAGCGGTTGAATCTTTCAATGGACTTAAACAAGGTGAAGGTCGTTAACCCAGCTTCATCCGATCGTTTTGATGACTACGTTAAAACACTCTACGAACTTCGCAAGCATAAAAACCTATCCATGGAAATGGCGCGCGACCTGATGCTGGATGTTTCGTACTTCGGCACCATGATGGTATACAAAGGTGAAGCAGACGGCATGGTGTCTGGCGCTTTGCATACCACACAACACACCATTCGTCCGGCATTGCAGTTTGTAAAAACAAAACCTGGGATAGCTACAGTATCTTCTGTTTTCTTTATGTGCTTGCCCAATCGTGTTTCTATCTTTGGAGATTGTGCGGTAAATCCCAACCCTACTTCTGAACAACTGGCCGACATCGCCATCTCATCGGCAGAGACGAGTAAGATGTTTGGAATTGAACCGAAGATAGCGATGCTCTCTTATTCATCTGGTACTTCCGGTGAAGGTGAAGATGTAGATAAAGTAAGAAAGGCAACAGAAATCGTTCGACAAAAAAGACCTGACCTTAAAGTAGAAGGTCCGATACAATATGATGCCGCTGTTGATCCTTCTGTAGGAAAAAAGAAAATGCCAAACTCGGAAGTGGCGGGTCAGGCAAGTGTACTCATCTTCCCTGATTTAAATACAGGAAACAATACCTACAAAGCTGTGCAACGCGAAACAGGCGCGTTGGCTATCGGCCCTATGTTACAGGGACTGAATAAACCTGTAAATGACCTTAGTCGCGGATGTACCGTAGATGATGTTTTCAACACGGTTGTGATTACCGCCATACAAGCACAACAATAATTATTGGATTTTATAGATGAATGTCTTTGTTATTAATTCTGGCAGTAGTTCCATTAAGTATCAGCTCATTCGCATGCCCGAGGCGGAAGTAGTGTGTACCGGCCTCATCGATCGCATTGGCCTGGATGGTTCTTCCATTCATCATAGGGCATTTATCAATGACAATGAACAGGTAAGAAAAGAAAATTTATCTATTCAGGACCATGCGGTGGGTCTCACTTCTGTATCAAGATTATTAACCGATGCTATTCTGGGTGTAATTAGAGATCCAAAAGAAATTGATGTAGTCGGTCATCGTGTAGTTCATGGTGGCGAAAGTTTTTCCAGCACGATGATCATCACTCAAGAAGTAAAGGAAAAAATCAAGAAGTTATTTCCGTTGGCACCCTTACATAATCCACCTAATTATTTAGGCATTGAAGTGGCTGAGAAAATTTTTTTATCAGCCAAACAAGTAGCAGTGTTTGATACAGCCTTTCACCAAACCATGCCTCCAGTGGCTTACCGCATTGCTATTCCCAAAGAATTTTATGATACCCACGGAATACGCGCCTATGGATTTCATGGCACCAGCCATAAATATGTTTCCGAAAAAGCAGTCGCCTATTTAGATAAGCAAGATTCCAAAATTATTACCATTCACCTGGGCAACGGTTGCAGTATGTGTGCAATACATAATGGAGTTTGTATCGATACCAGCATGGGACTTGGCCCGATGAATGGTTTGATCATGGGAACACGAACCGGTGATATTGATCAGTCGATCATTTTTCATTTAGTAAATCAACTGGGATATTCACTTGCCGATGTGAATACTATCCTCAATAAAAAAAGCGGTATGCTGGGTCTCACTGGCTACAGCGATATGCGCGATGTAAAAGGTGAATACGAAAAAGGAAATAAGGAAGCTGTTCTCGCCTACGACATGTATGCGTATCACATTAAAAAATACATTGGTTCTTTCACGGCTGTCCTCAACGGATTAGATGCTATCGTTTTTACAGGCGGTGTTGGCGAGAACGATTCGTTAACCAGAAGTCTGGTCTGTAAGAATATGGAGTATCTGGGCATTCATCTCGATGAAGGAAAA
>JANOQK010000383.1:0-20889 GCA_031414855.1 Bacteroidia bacterium
GGAAAATATAGCACAGGCGATTGGATATTATACCAAGGCGATTGAATTAGAAAATAATAATGCTATTTTCTGGGCAGCTCTCTCCATAGCCCATTCTTCTCAAGCTAATTATAGCGAAGGTAGCACAGCTGAAGACTATCAAAAAGCAAGGGAAGCTGCCGAAAAAGCGATTGCTCTCGATCAAAATCTTGCCACCGGTCATTATGCGCTCGCCACTCTAAAAGCATCATATGATTGGGACTGGGCTGGTGCCGATGCAGACTTTAGGAAAGCTTATGAACTCGATCCTTCCAACACGGGTGCCATAAACGGCATGGCCAATCTCGCCTTTACATTGGGTCGGACAAATGAAGCGATTGCCTTATACCAAAAAGCATTGGATCTTGATCCGCTGCGCACCGCGATTAAGATCAATCTCGGAAGATCGTTGATGCATGCTAATAGACCACTTGAAGCAATGGAGCCTTTTAAAAGTGTTATTGAAATGAATTCCCAATTTCCTACGGTTCATTACCACCTTGGTTTAAGTTATCTGGTGCAAGGCAAGAAAGAGGAGGCTATTGCAGAGCTTAAAAAGGAATCAGAAGAAGATTGGAAAATGCAAGGTTTGGCGCTAGCCTATTTTGCAGCTAATAAAAAAGTAGAAGCAGATTCTATACTTACCCATTTCATTAAGGACTATGAAGATGTCAGCTCTTTTCAAATCGCTGAAATCTATAGTTATCGAAATGAATCTGATTTAGCTTTCAAATGGCTTGATAAAGCATACGAATTACGCGATGGCGGCCTCACTACTGTCATTGGTAATCGGTGGCTGAGCAATCTGAAAAACGATCCACGCTATATTCCCTTTTTAAAAAAACTGAAGCTTCCGGTATAAGCCGAGGCCTGCTAAAGCTTTATTACCTTCCTTTATTTATATAACCGTTGGATGGTTACTTAAAATAAAGTACATTTAATTACCCAGTTCAAATCCAAACACCAAACCTCAATATGCATGAAAAAGCAAAGAAAATTATTGTATGGCGTCCTAGCGGTTGCTGTACTGGCGATTGCCGGATACTATTTTTCAGGGGGTGATTTCAATTTTTCTACGGATGATGCCGGAGGCTCTGGCATTGGTGGTGTTGACAAAGCTACAAAGCATAAAAGAAAAACCGGTACTGTAGAAGTTGAACTGGATGGAAGCAATATTCAGCAGCTTCTTCAAAATGATCAATTCCAAGAAATGATGAACGACAAAAATTTCAGGGAATTGATGAAGTCTGCAGAATTTACTGAACTGGCAAAAAATGCGCAGTTTCTTGAACTGGCAAAAAATCCGGCCTTCTCAGATCTGGGAAAAAATCCACAGTTTATGGAGTTGGCTAAGTCGCCAGCTTTTAGCGAATTGGCTAAAAATCCTCAGTTCTCCGACTTGGGAAAAAATCCTCAGTTCATGGAGTTGGCAAAGTCACCAGCTTTTAGCGAATTGGCAAAATCACCAGCGTTTACTGAACTTATGAAATCTTCTCAATTTATGGAGCTGGCAAAAAATCCTGCTTTTGCCGAACTGGCAAAAAATCCTGCCATGATGGATTTAGCGAAAGCAAACAAATTCTCAGAGTTAGCGAAGAATCCTCAGTTCAATGATTTAGGCAAGAGTGCAAGTTTCCAGGAACTAGCAAAGAGTGCTTCATTTAAGGAGTTGGCAAAGAATTCGAATTTTACTGAACTCGCCAAGAGTCCTGCTTTCAGTGACTTGGCAAAGAATCCTGCATTTACTGAGCTAGCAAAAAATGCACAATTCATGGAACTGGCAAAAAATCCTGCCTTCTCTGACTTGGGAAAAAATCCACAGTTCTTGGAGCTGGCAAAAAATCCTGCATTTTCAGAGTTGGCTAAGAATCCCGCCTTCTCTGACTTAGGAAAAAACCCACAGTTCCTGGAGTTGGCAAAAAATCCTTCCTTCGGTGAATTGATGAAGAACAATTCCTTTATGGAATTAATGAAATCCTCACAGTTTTCGGAACTGGAAAAAATGGCTTCCAGCAGCATTCAGGAATAATGCATTGATGATGCCCTGGCAAGAGAGATAGCAGAAGTGTTATCTCTCTTGTTTTATCCCTTTTTTTTTTCGAATAAGAATACGTTAAATCAGATGCAAAAATACTTTCTGCTTCTTGCTCTATTCCTAAGCAACAAAGTCCAAGCTCAGTTTGATCTAATAGAAACTAAAGATATGCGACTTGCTACGTATGACTTTGGTCACAGAGAAATTTTGCCACATGTCGAAAGATGCTTTCACAATGCACTCACCTTTCACAAAAAACTTTTTGACTACACGCCATCGGAAAAAATCACCGTGTTGATTCAGGACTTTGGTGATTTTGGAAATGGGGGTGCCACGGCTGTTCCAAAAAATGCAATTAGTATGGGCCTTTCACCATTCAGCTATGCCTTTGAAACAAGCCCAGCTGGCGAACGAATTTCCAGTATGATGAATCATGAACTGGTGCATGTAGTTGCCCTTGATAACTCCAACAAAACGGATCGATTTTATCGTGCATTATTTTTTGGAAAAGTTGCTCCATCAAAAGAGAATCCTCTTACCGCTGTTTATGGTGCGCTCACTACTCCAAGGCGTTATTCTCCACGGTGGTATCATGAAGGAATTGCATCCTATGTAGAAACCTGGATGAACGGGGAGGTTGGGCTTGCGCTGGGAAACTATGACGAGATGGTATTCAGGACACGCGTATTAAAAAATGCACATATCTATTCTGCCCAAGGGTTGGAATCAGAAGGGACGACAACAGATTTTCAGGGTAAATCAAACTCTTATTTATACGGTACCCGGTTTATGGGATACCTCTCTTTTGAATACGGCCCTGATAAAGTAATTGAATGGGTGAAACGAAAAAACGGAAGCAGAAGGTCATACTCTTCTCAATTCAAACAGATATTTAGTAAAGATCTGACCGAAAGCTGGAGTGACTGGATAGCATTTGAGAAAACTTGGCAGAAAATGAACATCGATAGTCTAAAGAAATTCCCTATCACACAAACAGAAGTGATCACAGAAAAAACACTTGGCTCAGTTTCTTATCCTCATTACGACAAGAAGCGTAACAAAATTTATGTGGCCGTTAACTATCCAGGCCAGGTTCCTCATCTGGCAGCTATGCATCTAAAAGATGGGGGGATGGAAAAGTTAACTGATATAAAAGGAGCCGCACTTTTTTATGTTTCTTCTGTCATCTACGATGAAGAAGGTGACATGATCTACTTCACAACCGACAATGATGGGTGGAGGGATTTAAACAGCTATGACCTGAAAACGGGAAAAGTGGTGCGCTTACAAAAAGATTTTAGAACGGGTGACCTTGCTTTTAATAAAATCGATAAGTCTATCTGGGGAATTAAACACCTCAATGGATACTCCACTATTGTTCAAATACCGCGTCAACATCCTGATGGCAAATCTTCTGAAATTTATAGTAAATGGAAATCAAAGTATACTCTTCCCTATGGACATGATATATTTGATATCGACATCTCTCCGGATGGGAAGAAACTGAGCGCTGCAGTTTCGGATCTCGCAGGAGGCCAGTGTCTTCTTCTTTATGACATGGAAGAATTAAATGAAGGTAGAGCCGTGACCGATGAGGTTTTTGATTTCCAGGTCTCCTCTCCACAAAGTTTTCGTTACACCGAAGATGGTAAATATCTATATGGCTCTACTTACTATACGGGTGTAAGTAACATCTACCAGGTAGACGCTGCTACTAAAGAAATTAAAGCAATTAGCAATACCCTAACCGGTCTTTTCAGACCTTTAAGAATTGATGATTCCAAACTGCTTGCCTTCAATTTTACCAGCTCGGGGTTTCAACCTGTTTATATAAATAATTCTCCTGTTGCCAGAGTGCCCGACATTGAATTTCTTGGAAACGCTACGATTGAAAAATTCCCTGTTTTAGAAACTTGGGAGTTACCCATCGCAAAGGTTCAGCAAATAAACAATGACAGTCTTATTATACACAAAGGAAAATATGAAGCAGGAAAACTAATGAAAGTCAATTCCGCTTACCCTGTTCTAACAGGCTACAAAAATTTCGTTGGCATAGGCTATACAGTCAACATAGGAGATCCTTTGTCTTTTAAAGAAATTGAGCTTTCGGTTGCTTATACACCTAAAAGTTGGGTCAATGGAATTGCCAGCGAAAGCGATTCAACCAACATGTCCCTGGATGATGATGAGCAGTTTCATTTTGCTCTATCCGGAAAAATAAATAGGCATACAAATACGTATACCTTCAGTGCTACTCATAACCAAGCAAACTTTTATGATCTTTTCGGTCCCACTAAAACTTCTCGAAAAGGAACAACCGCAAGAGTAGACTTTACCAAACCACTGATATGGGACGTGCCAAAAAAACTAGACTTGAACATTGGAGTGGGTGGATTCTACGGATTACAAAAGTCTCCTTTCTTTCAACAAATTGAAACGCAAGGTTTCGGTGATAGTCTATTTGTAAATTTTGACGGCTCGCTATTCTATAGCAATCTGCGAAACTCACTTGGAGCCGTAGATGCTGAGAAAGGGGTCAAAGCTACATTACGTTCAATGTCCGCCTTTTCAAATGGAAAAGTCTACTCCAATGTTTTAGGCTCCTTCGATATAGGATTTCAATTACCCGTCAACCACCTGTCGCTTTGGTTCCGCACAGCTTTCGGAAATTCATTCAGTGAAGAATTCAATCCATTCACACGGTATGGTTTTGCTGCCTTTGGAAATAACTATGTAGATTATCAGGTAGCCAGGCGTTATCGCAACATTTTCTCCTTTCCGGGTTTAAGTTTTGACGCGGATCAATCCATTATTGCCCGGTCATTTGCCAAAACAATGATGGAGTTGGTGTTACCACCGATCCGATTTAAAGAACTGGGAGGACTGAATATGTACTCCAATTGGATGCAAGCCACCGTGTTTTCTTCGGGGTTATTAACACGCGACAAAACATCTGAAAATAGCAGGTTTGCAAATGTAGGAGCGCAGATGGACATGAAAATTGTTATCTTCTCGCTGCTGGAATCCACTTTCTCAATTGGATATGCCAATGCTTTTGATTTGAATAACAACAACAAACGGTATCAGGAATGGATGATCTCTCTTAAATTGCTGAAGTAAGCCTGTACTAAATGATTTAACTTGGCATCAGTATTCTTAATCAGGTAATTATTATTAACTAACAAAGCTCAAGTGCATCTTTTTTTTCTTCTAACACTTGCCGTTATACCAGGCATTGCTATCGGCATATTCATTTACATAAATGATAAGGATGAGCCGGAGCCAATAAAACTATTGCTTCTAAGTTTTGGATATGGTGCTCTAAGCTTCGGAGTTAATCTTGCCATCGGACTTCCGCTCCGCTCACTGTTTTCCATTCAAGAAAAGACTTTAACTGAGCAGGCTATACATGCATTTGCAATAGTCGCCTTAGTGGAAGAACTCAGTAAGTTTATTTTTATACGGGGCATATTGTACTCTAACAAAAATTTCAATGAACCCCTGGATGGCATTGTGTATGCTGTAATGGTAGGGATGGGATTTGCGACAGCAGAAAACATTCTTTTCATCTGGAATGGAGACGGAGGCACAGCCCTTATCCGTATGTTTTCAGCCATACCCGCGCATGCCATGTTTGCAGTGTTAATGGGATACCTGCTTGGAAAAGCAAAGTTCAAGCGTAAAAAAGAGGTGTACTATAGCGTTATGGCTCTCGCGGTAGCCACGCTTTTTCATGGAGTTTATGATTACTTCCTGTTTATATCGTTTGTGCCAGGCATCTGGATTGGTTCATTGGTGTCGCTCATTGTTGCGTTCATGCTTTCGCGCAAAGCAATACTTATACATCAACATAATTCCCCTTTTAGGCCGAAGCGCAGGAAAAAAGACAAAGGTTCTACTTGATTTACTTCTTATCCAATCCCATGATCACCACATTCCCGGTACCATCCTTATCGCATGGATACATAAAGGCTTTTTTGGCTGCAACCGGATCATTGATCGTATTGTAAAACTCGTCTAAGTATTTCATGGTGAACTTGATGTAACTCTCCTCCACCAGCAGACAATCTTTATATACCCCATAAATTTCATTTTCCAATTTCCTGAAGTCAGCAAATACTCCGTCATACTTCGACATGTCGGTGATGCAATAGCCCCGATAACGTCTCTCCCGAATCGATCCTAACTGCAACGCTTCGGCCGGTTTCGCATAAGGCGCTCCTACAATACCCGCATGATCAAAATCGTATGGCACAGGGCTTGGTATGCTCACTGTATCTGCAGCAATAAGTTTAACGTTTTGTAAATACTGCACTGACCAATCCGTATTTCCAATCATATATTTAAACACCGCCATTTTTAAAAAGTCTGAGAATTGCGTGTGTTGTGGTTGCACCTTCATTCTGTCCAGTAAAATCATATTATTCTTCTCAGCCATTTGTTCCTCCTCTTCAAGCAAGATCCCATAGGACGGCTCTGATCGCTTATCTTTAACAGTATCTATGTAAACTACTTTTACTAATCGCGCCCGAAAACTTTTTGGCGAAATAAGATTGGATAGCTTATATACCAGATACTCGTTAATGACATACTTATCATCACGACAAGGGGTAACCAATTTTACTTTATTCAGCTTATGAAATAATGATGTCTTTGGAACCTCCTCCTTAGAAAAATTAAGCATCAGTGGAGGGTAAAAACAACCTCCCTGGGTTCTGCGAAAGTGTCCTCGTGTTCTTACTTTTACGGGAATGGAAATCAAACTACTATCAGGATTCTTATAAGACAATGTTAGAGGATGATACTTGGCATCATCACTTCTGTCCCTTACTAACTCGCGGATGGAGCCTGAAAGTGTGATATTGAGAACCTGATCACTATCAAACAATCCTATTTTTGAATTCTCGGTGTTTTGTGCTTTTCCTTTGAACGAGAAAAGAATTAAAAGAATGAATAAGCCCGGAATGAGTTTTTTCATAACAAGCAACCATGTCCAAGATTGCGATATCACGAATATATGAAATCGTTGATTATATCGCACAATCGTTATTGCGAGGTATTACGAATGGAGTTGGTGTTGAATTTGAAGGTGCAAGAGACTGATCTCCTTTGTTATAAACTTCTGAACCATTGAGTTCACCATCCGATTTTCCCATGAGATATTTATGAATACCTGCCGCTGCCCTTTTTGCCTGACCCATGGCGAGTATAACTGTTGATCCACCCGTGATGGCATCTCCAGCTGCAAATACTCCTTTTTTACTAGTTTGGCAGGTCTCGCTATCAACTGTAATTACGCCCCATTTGTTAGTTCTAATTTCGCTGTCAGTGGATGGAATGATCGGGTTAACACTACAACCCAATGCCATCACCACGGTATCACACTCCTCAATAAAATATTCTCCTGTAGGAATTGGAGTCCTTCGGCCAGTTTCATCAGGATCAGAAAGTTCCATTCGCTCACATTTAATTTGCTTCACGAAATTTTCGGCATCAACGATAAACTCAACTGGATTTGAAAGCCAATGCCAAATGATCTCTTCTTGCTCAGCATGTTTCAACTCTTCTGAACGAGCAGGCGCTTCGTCCTTCGACCTCCGATAGTAACATGCTGATTCTGCCCCCAAACGTTTTGCAGTTCGCAGCACATCCATAGCTGTATTGCCAGCACCGATCACCGCCACTTTTTTTCCTGAAGAAACGGGTGTACTGTATTGAGGAAAACGATTAGCATCCATTAAATAAATGCGCGTGAGGTATTCGTTTGCTGAATAGACTCCATTCGCATTTGACCCCGACAGTTGAAGCATGCGCGGAAGTCCGGCTCCCGTGCCTACCAATAGTGCATCAAAGCCTTCTTGATGAAGCAGGTCTTCAAGTGTCAGTACTTTTCCAATCACCATGTTATAAACAAATTGAACTCCCAGCCTGGTTAGAAAACGGATATCTTCATCCACAATTTTTATGGGAAGTCGAAAACGGGGTATACCGTATACCATTACTCCTCCTGCTCTATGCGAAGCTTCGAACACCACCACTTCGTGCCCACGAATAACTAACTCATAAGCAGCCGAAAGACCAGCAGGCCCGGATCCGATGATGGCCACCCTTTTTCCCGTAGGCTCAGCAACCGAAGGAATTTCTATCATACCGTTTTCACGTTCATAGTCAGCTGCATAGCGCTCAAGATTTCCGATACCGACAGGATGGTTTCTTCTACCCACGACACAAACCGCCTGACATTGCTTGTCTTGCGGGCAAACTCTACCGCAAACAGCCGGAAGGAAATTTGTTTCTCTAATTTTTTTTGCGGCTCCCAATGGATTTCCCTGTTCGATCAATCGGATAAAGCCAGGTATATCTATACCTACCGGACAGGCGCCAATACACGCTGGTTTTTTGCAATGCAGACAGCGCAGTGCCTCATCTTTCGCTTGTTCATTAGAATATCCAATAGGCACTTCCTCAAAATTTTTGATTCGGGATTGCCCAGATCGTAATGGCATTTCCTGATAAGGAATCTTTGTCCTTTCTCTATTGCTTATTGGCCTGTCCGGTGTCATTTGTTAATTCTTAAATTTTCATTTTGTCACACGCGAACTTTTCTTGTTTGACAAACATTTTTTGTCGCATCATAAGATTTTCAAAATCCACTTTGTGCCCGTCAAAATCCGGTCCATGGAAACATGCAAATTTTGTTTCACCTCCAACTGTTACGCGACACGCACCACACATTCCTGTTCCATCTACCATCACTGCATTGAGAGAAACATAGGTGTTTATGTTCTTGCTTCGTGTCATCTCACTTACAGCCTTCATCATGGGCACCGGGCCAACTGCCAGCACGAAAACAATATTCTCACGTTCAAGAACTTTTTGGAGGGCATCCGTAACAAAACCCTTCATTCCCTTCGATCCATCATTAGTAGTAACCAGTACTTCATCACACACCTGATTCAATTCAGAAAGCATTATCACGTTCTCTTGATTGCGTGCACCAACAATTCCTATTACTTTATTGCCTAACGCCTTAATATTTTTTGCTGTAGGAATGATAGCTCCCGTTCCATATCCCCCGCCAATAACTATACAGGTACCCTTGACCGATGGAAGAAAAGACCGCTCGCCTAATGGGCCAACAACATCTTGAAAAATGTCTCCGGGCTCCATCCTATTAATTTCTATTGTTGTTTTCCCAACAGCCGACACAATAATGCTAAGAGAACCTTCTTGTCTGTTCCACTCACAAACTGACAGCGGAATACGTTCGCTCAAAATATGCGGGCGAATAATAATGAACTGACCGGCTTCAATTTTCTTTGCAATGAGGGGCGCCTCAATAGTAAAGTGAAAGGTATTGGCACACAGGAGCCTTTTCGTCTTTATTCTAAAATGTTGAGTGTACCGTTGAGTCGAATTTGAAGGTTGACTGAAATGGGGTAAAAAATCTTCCACTTCTCTCCGCACGATAAATGCGCGATCCCAATTATGCTGTTCATCCTTTCCTGCAATCGCCCTAAAAGTAGTATATAGTTTCTTTTGATTTTCTTTTGACAGAATGCCTTTGCGCAACATTTTACCAAGCGCCCGTGCTGCGCTCTTGCGCACTAGTGCTTGTGCGTTGGATAAAAAACCATAGACCGATCCAAATAGTAAATCGTTAAGCTCCTGCGAAACTGCCTCATGCGGAAGTTTTTGAACAAGTTTACCTATCGCATAAAGGGCAACGGAAGTAATTTGGTGATTGTTACTTTTAGCTGTTTCAAGCAGTAACGGAAAAGCTTTAACCACTTCAGAAATATGGAAATAAGAAATTGTCTGAATAATATTGATGAGCTCGTGATCCTGATGTTGATAATCGGTGTACTTAGATAATACGTATTCTAGCGCAAGGTCTCCGTTTTTAGCAAGAGCATGCCCAAAGTAGGCAGATGATTCGCTATCGGCTTCCAGCATTTCATGGAATAAGTACGGGATCATTTCAGGCCCAAACTTGATAATCCTATTTTCAATAGATAGCGCCAACCTGGGTATCTGTGTTGACTGGTTATGGTGTGCATGAAAAAATACTTCGGAAAGAACCTTTGCCAAGTCTATTTTTTCTTCCATGCTTAAATCACCCATTACCTTAACTTGGTCAAGCACACGCGTGACCGACTCAACGGAGTGCATGTCAAGGTCATGGGTTATACGGCTAACCCTATCTGTCATGTTTTCAGTGAGGATTCCTTTTAGATACCTTCCTCTTTCTAAAACGATTTAACTCCAATAAAATAGTATTTGTATGATTAATGTCAGGATTGTTTATTAATCATGTCAGTAAAAAGCAATTTGAAATTGGTAATTTCCAGATAATAACAGCTATTGCATCATCATATCCTGTCAAATCTGGTGGCTAGCAGTGCACTCTAGACATGGGATTAACTTGATGTTAGACAATACAGTCGCTGAAGGTCATCCAGAACTTGAATTTATAGAAGTTGAGCACGGAGTAATGGTATAGTAAAAGAATAAGTAGTGCAACCGGGAAAACATTCCATCGCTTATGTGACCGCCAATCCCAAATACACAAGCCCACTAAAATTAAATCTGCGATTAAAAATCCTACTACTGGTGCAATAGGATTTCCTTCAATGGTGGGCAAATAAGGATATAGTGATGGAAAATGAAAACCAATGATACGATCGGTTGCTGGGGTGACCATCGGAAAAATTGTACATATCATGTATCGTGCATGAAGACCAGATCTTTTTCGATGATATATGGCAAGTGCATAAAAGATAACAAAAGCAATCAGCGCGTTAATCACTAGCGCCACAAAGAAATAATCCATTGTTTCTAGCGATTGGTCGCGCAGTCTATATCTCAGCAGATCAATTGTGGTGATAATGATTAAGGGCACAAGCACATAAGAAAATTTACCAATGCGCTTGTGAAGTCCATTCCATTTGCTGCGTATGAGGTAGGCCTGAGTTATGAGCATCAAACACCACAAGATCAAGGCAACACCATGTGTATGCATGCGATAATTTTCCTGCTCCAGAATTTTGGTGAAATACGTAAACCAAAAACCGACAAGCACAAGAAGAAAGAAGCCAATAAAAAAGAGATAACTCCTGATGTTGATTGCTTTTTCTAATTTCATAAGTGAATGAATAACAGGTTTAGAACGGTAAAGTTCAACTCAGCGACACAACTTTCCCGGTTCGCACAGATTCATCGCATGCGAATGCGATGCGCAGACTGTTCACGGCATCCTGCATATGATCTGTAAGATCAAGATTCTCCTGTATAGCTTTTAAAAAATATCGTTGCTCCCGATTACACAACTCCTGATGATCGGGTTCATCTTGCAGGTTGATCCAGGTGTCTTGCTTAGTAAAATTATTTTTACTATCAAGATCGGCATGATGAAATCTTAATGATTCCGTTTTTGTATGAGACTCAACTGAATCTGATTTTCCGCTTGCTACTGCATCTTTCGCTACAATAGACACAGAACCCTTTGGCCCAATTACATCTTTCACAAAAAAAGCAGTTTCGCTAATCATCGGACCCCAGCCCGCCTCATACCATCCCACAGATCCATCTTCAAAACGAATTTGCAACTGTCCATAATTGTAATTTCCGGCAGGTATTTCTTCCGTAAGCCGAGCTCCAATTGCGCTTACTTGTATGGGCTTACTTCTAGTCATCTGGCACATCACATCAATATAATGCACGCCACAGTCTACAATGGGACTCAAACTTTTCATGAGATTGCGATGAACATCCCACATCACACCATGGCTCTGCTGATTCAAATTCATGCGCATCACCAGAGGCTTGCCTAGTTGATGAGCTAATTCCACAAAGCGCTCCCAAGATGGATGATGACGCAGTATATATCCGACAACAAGCTTTTTATTGACTTTGATGGCAGCAGCCATTACTCTTTCTGCGCCTTCAACTGTATCCGCTACTGGCTTTTCAATAAATACATGACAACCTTTCTCAAACGCTTTGATCGCAAACATTTCATGGGTATCCGGATAGGTCGAGATGCAAACGGCATCGGGTTTGGTTTTTTCCAGTGCTTCATCAAAGTCACTAAATAAAGAAAAACCTCCACCCAGCTTTTCGTTTAGTACATTCTTACTTTTTCCAGTGGATACAATTCCACAAATTTGGAAACCATCAATGGTGTGGTAGGCCATTGCATGAGAGGCTCCCATGTTTCCGCAACCGACAACCAGTACCCGCAAAGATTTTGAATCAGATTTCATTGAATTACATTTTAACTCTTGTAACAAAAGTAAAAATATATTCAAACAATAGGGATACTACATACTGCAAATATCAATAGGCGATTGTCTATCCCCGTTATTCGATTTATTAGGTAAACGCGCATACCGTCTGTATTACATTATCCTTTTTTCTTTAATTCGAATCATTATCTTGACGCCCAACTGGATCAGACTATCCATGACAGACAATTTACCATGCGCTTACTTATTCTTTTGACAGTATTAACAGCAGCACATCAAGTGGCTACATCGCAGGATATTGTCAATATGCCGGATGTAAATAAACGGCCAGTTGCAGCTGCAGTAAGTTTGAGCACTGAACCTATTATTGATGGAAAAGTGATAGGGGATGAAGTATGGGAAAAACTGACCCCTATAGATAACTTGATTCAAACAAAACCCAACGCGGGATTTCCAGCAACAGAAAAAACCGAAGTGCGAATTGGTTACACTGCCACTACATTTTATCTTTCTGTGGTTTGTTATGATAGTGATCCATCAAAGCTTGTTGTATCTGATGCACGAAGAGATGCCACATTGGACAACACCGATAGTTTTTTGTTTATTCTGGACACATTCCATGATAGACAAAATGGTTTCATATTTGGAACAAACTCAATTGGAATTGAGTACGATGGGCAGGTGGATAACGAAGGACAGGGCAATATTTCACAGAATCGCCAGCAGCAAGGAACTATAGGTGGATTCAATTTAAACTGGGATGCGGCTTTTATTGTAAAATCAATAGTTGGCGATTTTGGATGGAGCGCTGAATTTGCAATACCACTTCGAACCTTGCGATTTGCGTCAGGGCAGAACCAGATATGGGGAGTCAATTTCCAACGCAACATTCGTAAGACAAACGAAATTGCTTACTGGGCCGCCTTGCCCATTCAATTTGATTTAAAGCGTTTGTCGTTGGAAGGCACGCTCACTGGCCTTAATCTTCAAAGCCCTGGAAATCTTAAATTTATTCCTTATGTACTCGGTAAGGCAAGTAAGGATTTTCTAGCATCACCGTCAGAAACAAAATATAAGCCTGCTATTGGTGGCGATATAAAATATAGCATTACGTCTGCTGTGACGTTAGACCTTACTTATAATACAGACTTCGCTCAGGTGGAGGTTGATCAGCAACAAATAAACCTGGATCGTTTTAATCTTTTTTTTCCTGAGAAGCGACCGTTCTTCCTCGAGAATGCAGGTCAATTTTCAGTGGGAAGTCCTGGTGAAGTTGATTTATTCTTCAGCCGAAGGATAGGCATTGGCCCTAATGGAGAAATCGTTCCTATTATTGGTGGCGCGCGTCTTTCAGGAAAAGTTAATAATACTAACATAGGTTTTCTAAGCATGTTCACCGACAATGTGGATAAGCTTGGTATTGAGAAAAATAATTTTAATGTAGCTCGAATTAATCAACAGATTGGTCAGCGGTCGTCAGTCGGAGGAATTTTTGTGAACCGAAATGGTATGGAATCTGACAACGACTATAACCGGGCTTATGCCATAGATGGGAAATGGGGGATCGGAAAAAAAGCAACTATTTCAGGATACTACGCAAAAACACAATCACCAGATGACAGCCTCAATACTCAATCTTTTAAGCTAGCAAACAATTATGAGTGGAATGGAGTGAGGGCTACTCTAGCTTACACAGAAGTAGGCGAAGGATTTAATCCGGAAGTAGGGTATCTGTTTAGGTCTGGATTTCGAAAACCAGAGGCCCTGATTTTTAAGCAAGTGCGGATGAATGGCAGATACGGTCTATTAGAATTGCGTCCGCATATAAGCTATCGAAGCTATTGGAACTATTCTAATTTCCTTGAGACTAGCTTCCTGCATGTTGACAATCATTGGGTTTGGGTAGGTGGATTAGAGATTCACACTGGAATAAATTTCACTACAGAAGGCGTTGTCTCTCCGTTTAAAATTTCAGGCGTCACGGTTGATCCGGGCACTTATAACCATGAAGAAGCACAACTTGTTTTGATGACCAACCCAAGCAAAATGTTTTATGTCAACACTCGCTCTATTCTTGGAGGGTCATTTGGCGGAACCCGATACTTAAACTCTGGTACGCTTGGCTTCCGAGTTGGTGACAAGTTCAATTCTGAATACAATATTGCAGTGAATGATTTGCGCCTGCCAAATGGAAGCGTTGTCTCTACTCTATTTGGGGCAAGACTCAGCTATTCCTTTACTCCTCGAATAAATTTTCAGGGGTTTGCTCAATACAACAGTACAAGCGATTTATGGTCATTCAACTTGCGGTTCAGTCTTTTGGAGCAAGCCAATACAGGACTTTTTGTTGTCTACAATGACATCTATACCGAAGGCTTACCAAACAACCGAAGTTTTACAGTTAAGTATACTCGCATGTTTGATCTATTGGGCAAACGATAGGAAATAGAAGACACCTTCTTTTCGGAAGATCACTGGTCTATCGACAAACCAAGAGTAAATTAGTCAGGTCAATCATTGTTAGGGCATCACATCAATAGTAAATACCTCTATATCTTGTTCCTTGGCCATTTCTATTTTGCCCACGGGATGAAACAACAGATCTTGTCTATCCAAAATCAGGATCGCGGCCACCTGATCGCTACTGTAGATCAAGCCAGGCAAGGCATTTTTAGTAATGGCTTGGATTTCAGTTACGGCTACACCGTTTACATGCGGCACACTTCCAGTTTGATCAATGCTGACCGGACCTGCATGCAAGCTAAGACGTACATTACCAGGTGTCGCATTTTTTAAGATCAATTGGGCAAAGTTCATCGCACCCCTAGCTGATTCGCATGCAGCTAATACCATGCTGCCATCAATCGTTACCGCTAGCGGAACTTCAAAAATTGGTGGATCTGATTTTACAATTCGGGAAGTAAGATATTCTATTTCGTCATGCTTCATTCCCTCAAAAATGACATGCACAAGAAAACGCACCTGTTTTCCACTACTATCTGAATCATCATACGCACCCTCCTGCTTTTGTTCAATGGAACGCATGGAGTGAAGTTCATCTGGATTGATGTTAATTATTTTACTAGGGAACGGCCATTTTTTTACCATGTCACGTGTGCCCCCAACAAGAACTTCCTGATTGCGCATAGAGAGTAAGGTAATCAACCCAGCATCAGCATGAAGCATATGGCTCTTTAGAAGCGCAGTGCCCAATAATACTCTTCCATGGAAAGCAAATAAATCACGATTGCCTTCAAATTTATCCGTCATTAGCTTTAGAGGATATTTTTTAAGCAACAGCTCAAATCTGTTCACCCAATGTTCACCAGCAAACTCAACACTCGACTTTATAAACTCCTCTCGGTTGAATGGAAGATAAATGGTGACATCTGCATTAGCTTCCGCCATTGCCTCAACAAAAAGAATATCACCGCCACACGCCAATGAGCAATATCCAATTTTCGCATTTAGAGTTTTAATCGCGTTTTTGATATTATTTTTTACAGCCAGTTCTATAGATTCAGGAAAACGAGGTGTAGGTCTGTCTGCGCGATCAATCATATGCCCCACGAAGGCAACTACTGTAGGTGGGCTAAACGTTTTTAATATTTCACTGGGTACTGGCAGATAGTGATTGAGGAGCCATAACTGATTAAACACACTATTTATCTTTCCCCAATCGTTATCGGTCTGTTGACGTAATTGAAAATACAAAGCAGTGGCTTTTGCTTTATCCTTAATGAGGAGGTGAGCCTCGGCCAGTGTAGCCAATTCCCAAAAATCGGAAGACCCTTCTGACAAGCGCTTAACCAATTCATTGGCGATCTCTTTACCCTTCACAGCTTTACCAGCAATGATCGACATCGTGGCTGCGTTGATGCCGGTATAATAGTTTCCCGTGATTACAAAATTCTGTAAATAGGTATCACGGGATAATAATGCGAATTTTGTTTCTTGAGAATTTTTGAAGAGCTCCTTATATATTCCCCCAAGAATGCCGGCCGTCTCAGGATCTTCAGGGTGGGATTTATAAATCGGTTCCAGATAATCCTTTGCTGTGCCAGGTCCACCTGACTTTGACATTGCCAAGGCATTAAGCTGTTTCAGTCGGAGGTCATCAGATTCAGTCAACGCCAATGTTGCCACCGAGCGCGCTTCAAAGTAATGACCCTGATGGATTAGTTTCTCTATTTGTTCAACTTTTGTCAAGACTGTAGCAATTGATAAAATCAAATATAATCATTGATCAATTGCTTTCCATCTGCCTGAGAAATGAAAAAAATAAACTTAACTAAATCCTTGTACTAACCCTTTGCCAGCAAAATCTAATGATGGGTTACTGACCAATCATAACAAAAGCTCCCCAATAGTAAGGTTCCTTGTATTTTGTCATCAACTGAAGTTGTGCTTGCTTAAATGCTTTTACTTTGCTTCCGCCTTTTGATAGGTTTGTATAAAAGTTTGTCATTAATGCTTGTGTCGCAGCATCGTCTACCTTCCACAAACTCATCACCAATGCTTTCGCGCCTGCCACCAAAAATGATCTCTGTAATCCATAGACTCCCTCGCCCGAGCGCACGTCACCGAGACCGGTTTCGCAGGCGCTGAGAATAATCAAATCAGTTCCTTCTAAGTTTAAGTTCATTGCTTCATACGCAGTCAACACTCCGTTGTCGTTACTTTCAAGATTGGGCATCACTTCACCTTTGATAGTAGGTGAAGCCCCTGCGAGCAAAATTCCCGAACGAAGTAAGGGGTTGTTCCTCGCATTCTCTTCATTCACCCCCACAGAAGATGATTCAACATCTTGTTGAAAGTAGCCATGTGTAGCGATGTGCACAATGGCCGGGCCTTTCACGGCTTTTAATATCCGCTCAGTTGCAGCTTTTTGAGTATACGGTGTTACTTGATAACCTCCTGTTTTTAGAATTTTTACGATGTTATCAATTTCCATTTTCGTGCCAGGTAAGGCCGCTACAGCATCCCCACCATAATCCGGAAAACCCAGAAGAAAAGCATTTTTCTTAGGTGGTGTTACTTTTTGATTTTTAAGGGCAATGACATCTTTCGAATTTCCAACGATCGCTAAGTCATAGCGATTAAGAATATAATCTCCGTCTGTTTTCTTTAGAGTATTCAAATTGATCTGATTATAAACACCATCTGGTGAAATATAAATGACTTTTTTTCCAGCTACCGCTGGCTCGATACGCGCCCAAAACTGATCATAAGAATATTGATCCACAATTTTCTGCTGAACTGCGTTACGATAAAATTTCGCGTAACGTGTTTCCAACTGACTGCCGTTATCCAACACAATTAATTTCGGTTCGCTTCCTTTTGTCAAGACAAGAGCTGCGTATTTGGAATCTGCTGTGAAATCTTTATCATAAGACCGGATGCGAATGAACTCCACTAATGCTTCGTTATCCGCAAGCACAGAAGAAACCTGCCTATAGCTTACTTTTTCTGTAGAATATCCTTGCGAGAAATCGCCAGAGCGCTGTGACAGCGAACGCTCCATATCATTAGCTTCTTTTTCAAGTGACGGTAAATCTATCTTTTGTTCATTCAAGTCCTCCTTTGACAGAGAATAATAACGAGCAAGGGTTTCCTTTTTGTCAAGCCAGGAGACGTAATCATTGATCAACACATTATTGCCGCTGGCAAAAATTGCTTTCTTAATTTTATTAGTGGAGTTAAGAAGCAAACCTTTCGTTGCCATTTGGTAATCATACATCTCCTGCACCAACAAAGGATTACCTGCACTTGCATCGAGGCAAAAATTATAAAAGCGCTGGAAGCGTGGTTGCAGCACATCCCAATACTTTGTTTTCTCTGCCTCGCTCATAGGCGGAAAATAGCGGTTGATAAAATCAATCGACTTATCCATCGCCACTTGAAAACTGGAAGTCGCTTTGGCGAGGTCTCCTTTTTTCCAATATAAAGTGCCCAAGTCTTCCTGCGATTCTACATAATCTGGGTGATTGGTATCTAAAGCATTCGCTCTTATCGCCAATGCTTGTGTCAAATTTTTCTCGGCTTCATCAAATCTATTTTGGGTACGATAAAAATTACCAAGATCGTTTAAGACTTTTGCGTAGTTAGGATTCTGATTATTGAATTTCTTTAGGTAAAAATCAGCAGCTCGCTTAAGGTAGTCCTCTACTTTATCAAGCTTGTTCATTTGAATGTAGAGCAAGCCCAGGTAATTCAAGACCCCACCATAGTATGGATTGTCCCCGATCAGCTTTAATTTTTTTTCCAGTTTCAAATAGACAGCTTCTGCTTCCACGTACTTTCCGGTTTGCTGATATAATAAAGCAAGATTGGACTGAAAGCCCACCTGGTTATTTAGATTGATATTCAATTTTTCAAGAATAGAAATGGCCTGTGATAGCTTCTGCAGCGCCTGATCAATTCTTCCAATTTCAGCAAACAGGATCGCCTGATTGTTCAATACAATGGCATACTCCTTAGTTTCATTTCCCAATTGTTTTTCTACCGTCTTTAATGCTTCGGCAAAGAAACTTTCTGATTCATTAAAGCGCGCTGTTTCCTGATAAAGCACAGCAATGTTATTAAGCGAGGATGCGTAGGCCTTACTGTCTTTTCCCAAAGTTTGCTCACGAATGGAAAGTGCTTCAGACGTATAATAATCTGCTGAATTGTAGCGGCCCATGGTAGCATAAAGCAATCCTAAATCAGCGAGTACCTTACTATAATTAATATTAGTGGTTAAATTTTCCGCTTCATACGCCAGCTTTGCTTCCAGAAAAGAAAGCTCGGCCAGCTTAAATCTCTTCAACTGATAAAAGTTCTCAGCTCGATCAAGAATATTACGACACTTTTGCGCGGGGGCTTTATCAGATTCATTTTTACTAAAATTCGAAACAGCGTCCATCGACTTGACGAGCCGCTCATTGTTATCCCGGATATTCATCATGCCCGAATTATCAATAACTGTTATGGCATAATTAAAATCTGCTGAATCAAGTTTATCTCGCTCAGCATCCACAGCTGATGTGGACTTATCTTTAGCTAGTTTTTTGGTTTTCTCTAATACTTTATTTTTTAGGTTGTCGAATTGGGCGTATCCAAAAAACGGCATCACCAAAAAAACCATAATTGATAAAAAAAATAATTTCATAAGACTCTTCATTCTCACTGCACCTTAAAATCAAAAATTATCACTCTCTCGATATGCTTTAATCAATGTCAATTCTCCTTCCTTTCCTTCCTTTGCATTTCCATGCTCCATTCCCATCACACCTTTATAGCCTTTATCATAAAGTAACTTAAAAATGTTTCTATAATTTATTTCTCCAGTTGTAGGTTCTTTTCGGCCAGGGTTATCGCCAATCTGAACGTAAGCAATCTCCTCCCAGCATGCATTGATGTTATTAATGAGATTCCCTTCGTTACGCTGCATGTGATAAATGTCGAAAAGAATTTTGCATGACGGGCTCTTCACTGCCTTGCAAATCTCGAAGGTCTGATCTGAAAATCGAAGAAAAAGTTCTGGTGTATCACTCAACGGTTCCAAAACCATAATTAATCCGTGGGGCTCAAGTACCTCGGTACCTCTTCGCAAAGCATCTACAACATTTGCTGTCTGCAATCCCATTGGCATTTTTCGGTCGAAGAATCCTGGCACCACAGTGGCCCATTTTGCATTTACCCTTTTTGCTGCCTCAACAGAATCTTTACAAGTTTTAATGAAGTTATCTTTAAACTCTTGCTTTCCGGTGGTCAATGAAGTCTTCCAATTGTCACCACCATCAATAACAAACACGCCCATGGTCATGCCCAAATCACTTAATGTCCTGCCAATCTTTTCTTGATCAGCAACAGATCGTTTCAAGAGGCCATTGTCTTCAATTCCTCTAAAACCCTGATCAGCCATAAACTTTATTTGATCTATGAAATTTTCGCCAGCATGATTTTTAAACATACCATCGTGTGGAGCATAGTTTAGTTTAAAAGTAGCGCCAGCAGGTGCGGTTACTTTGGATTGGGGTTGAGCAACAGCATTGCCCAGTACAAAAGTAGAAGCTGCTGTTGCCAGGGTGCGCGTGATAAAGTCTCTGCGTTTCATATCTAAATGGATTAAATCAGTATTAAACATTTTTGATTGAGCAATTGGGCAAGGAAGTTAGGAAACATTATTCTAATTTTCAGACAAATTACACCAACATTGAAAATCTACCGAAATCTTTCTGAAGCAGTTATTGAAAACTTGCAAGCTATCTTTGAAGACAATAAATATGCTGACAAAGTCATTGAAAAAGTCTTAAAGAGCAATCCCAAATGGGGCGCACGCGATCGCAGGTTTATTGCTGAAACCACCTACGATATTGTGCGCTGGTACCGACTATTTAAAGAGTTGACTTCTTCCGAAGAGGGTGATTATTGGAAGCTATTTGGCGTATGGTGTATTTGGAACAAAACTGAGTTGCCTGATTGGGAAGAGCTCAAGGGGTTGAATCAGAAAAAAATTGTGGCGGCTTATGAACACCTTAAGAATACACGAAAGGTACGCGAATCCATCCCAGATTGGATGGATGAGTTGGGCGAAAAAGAAGTTGG
>JANOQK010000384.1:0-13963 GCA_031414855.1 Bacteroidia bacterium
TTTGCAAAGGCTGGAATTCCTCGAGGCAAAGTAGCATCACTTTTGATAACGGTACTAAGCTTGATGGTATAAGGACCTGGCTGATCTGAAATCAAGCCATCTATTACAAGGTCATCTGAGTATTGAATGGGAAATGTCAAAATTGATTCTATCAACACAGGCATCAAAAAGAAGCCAACCCAGAATAAAGATAAAATAGCGTTTTACGTAATTCACTTAACAAATATAACCAACATCCAAAATCAAACTTTTTTTCGAAACTGGAATCTGGACAACAAACGATATGAAGTATCGGTTAACTACCCTGTTTTGTGTGGGATTAAAATTATTTTTGCACAATTCATTTTCTGCTTTACATTTGCAGTCCCAAAACGAAGGGAGCTTAGCTCAGCTGGTTCAGAGCATCTGCCTTACAAGCAGAGGGTCGGGGGTTCGAACCCCTCAGCTCCCACATTTAAAACCCGATTTTCGTAAGGAAGTCGGGTTTTTCGTTTTTATCCAGTGTCGCTGGAATTATTACTTACCATTTTCCTAACTTCATGTCCATGAGCACTAAAGAAAAAGAAACACGATACCGTGAGGCTGTGCGTTACATCAACAATGCAGCAGAAATACTTCGCACCAAGGCACAGAAAAAAGACAGGTTTTACGAAGACGCCAAGTATGTGCGCATGGCCTGTGGAACAGCATACAGTGCGGTGTTACTTGCCTTAGAGGCCTACTTTGAAATAAAGGGTATGCCGCTTGAGAAAAAGAGAGCTGGTCGCACCAACGTAAAAGATTTCGAAAAGCGATTGGCTGTGTTGGATAAAAAATTGCTGAACGAATTTAGTACCACATATGATGTGCTGCATTTGAGTGGCTATTATGAAGGTCAAACCAAATATGATGTTATCCGCTCGGGGATGGACTCTGCTGTTCAAATCATCAACAAAATCAAACCTATTGGTATTGCCGGGTTGAAGTTGAGCTAACATTTCCCCGGTCTGTGTCCTCAGAGACACCTGAAGGTAAGAACAAAAGTTAAGCCGTTAGAAGTTGTAGCGGATTTTTAAAGGAAAACCTCACAGTATCTCTGCTTTCTTCCCTTCGTCAACCGTAAATTAAGCGTAAGCCACTCATCCGAAATGAGGAGAGGAAAGAAATATGCCTTACACTCTATTTACCTCTCCAAAACAAGAAGCCGAATAGCTATTACTAATGTTAGGTATGGATTGATTTTTGTCTCGTACTTTTGAACAACCACATTTTTTACACTTTGAAAACTTTTCGCAAAGCGATCTTATACTTCTTGGGCACCGTTCTAGTCATCGCCATTAGCCTGGTTGCCTCTGTGTTCATCTTCAAAGACCGTATCATTGAAGCCTTTATCAGGGAAGCCAATAAAAGCCTGAGCACTCCTATCAAGATAGGCAAAATAGAAATCTCGGCCTGGAATGATTTCCCCAACCTGGCCATTTTATTTCAGGATGTGTATGTGGAAGACAGTCACCCGGAAGAGCACGCACTTCTCACGGCCAAGACCATTTCCTTCTATCTTAATCCTATTGAAGCCTGGAATGGAAATTATTCTATTAGAGGCTTACAGGTGACGGACAGTGAAACGGACTTAAAAATCAATGCGGTAGGTAAAAGCAATTACGCCATCGTAAAAGAAACTAAAGAAGGTGGCGGAAGTATTTCTTTTGATTTACGAAATGTGAGGTTAACCAATACCAGAGTTAGTTACGATGACAAACAATCGCACCTGCATCATGTTTTCGGCAGCGAAAAAATAGTGGTCTCCATTTCTACAAAAAATAATATCTATGCTATTGTTGCCAAGGGCGATCTTTTAACGGAGCAAATTGGAATCGGAAAAAATCTATTCTTAAAGAATAAATTGTTTGATGTTAAAACCCAACTGACTTATGATGATGTGAATAAAATAGTGGACATTGATACCTCCTCTCTAAAAACCAAAGGCTCCACATTTGATGTTTCTGGAAACTATTCATTTAAAAGCAAAAACATCATCGATATTGCGGCCACAGGAAAAGACACTGACATCCAAACGTTGTTATCCCTTCTTCCGGATGAGCTCAGCCGGAAACTAAACCAATACGAAAGCAAAGGCGATATCTATTTTAACGTAACCTTAAAAGGAGAGATCAGCGATAAAAAGAGTCCTTTTGTGTCTACTAATTTTGGATGCAAGGATGCTATACTATTCCATCCCGACTATAAATCCAGGATTGAACATGCCAACCTGGAAGGATCTTTTGCAAGTCCATCTTTTACCGACCTTTCCAGAGCAGAATTATTTCTAAAAAATATTTCTGGCGACCTGAACGGAAATCCTTTTACTGCTAATCTGAGTTTACAAAATTTAGAAGATCCATATCTAGCATTTGATTTTAAGGGAGATCTTGATGCAGCTGATCTACTAAACTTTTATCCCTTGCCTGATATAAAGGATCTGACAGGGGGCATCAAAGCTGATTTTGCTTTCGAAGGACGAGTAGCCTTATTGAAAACAAAAGCCACAGCCCAACAAGTTCGTACAAGCGGATCCATTGAAATGACCCAAGTCAACTTCAGTTATGGAAAACAAGACATTCATTATAAAAATTTAAATGGAACATTTCAATTCAATAGCAATGACCTTGCACTAAGTAATGTAAGTGGTCAGTTTGAAAACAGTGATTTTCTATTAAATGGTTTCTTCAAAAACATTGTCACGTTTCTATTTTTTGATGATCAACCAGTTGGTATCGAGACAGACTTAAAGTCAAATTTTCTCGATGTCGATCAGCTCTTTTCAATCGGTTTCACGGAAGAGTCTTCTGGCTACAATTTCAGCATCTCACCTAATCTGAATCTGAATTTCAATTGCGATGTAAAGACACTGAAATACAAACGTTTTAAACCAACCAACATCAAAGGCGATTTACTGGTGAAAAATCAAGTGGCTGTTTCCCGGAACATTACGCTCCATGCCATGGGTGGTGAGATAACTCTTAATGGAATTGTTGATGCCAAAAATCAGAAAGCAATTGATGTGATCAGTTCGTTTAAACTTAACGGTATTCACATCGACAGCATCTTTTATGTGTTTGAAAACTTCCACCAGGATTTTATCCAAAACAAACATTTAAAAGGCCAGGCAATTGCCGATGTCACTCTGGAGATGACATTGACAGAAAAACTCAATCTCATTCCCGAAACACTGATTGCCGACATTAGTACCACAATCAAAAATGGAGAACTGAATAATTTTGAGCCTCTCCAGGACTTAAAAAAATACCTGGATGATGAAACGCTCGCTCGCCTTCGCTTTGCAGATTTAAAAAATGACATTCACATCGAAAACAAAACCATCTATATTCCTCAGATGGAAATTCGCAGCAACGCCACTACCCTTCAGGTGAGCGGCACACACACGTTCGATCAAAAAATTGATTACCGGGTGGTCGCACCGCTACGAAACAAAAAGAAAATTGATCCCGATGAATCATTTGGTGCTATTGAGGAAGATAAATCCGGAAAGGCGAAAGTTTTTCTTAAAATCATTGGCACTACCGATGAGTTTGATGTGAGTTATGACAAAGCCGCTCTCAAAAAGAAACTGGGTGATGACGTGAAAAGAGAAGTTCAGGAATTGAAAGAGGCCTTTAAATTAAAAGGCAAAAAGAAAAAGAAAGAACTGGAGGTTGAGAAGGATGACTATTTCGACTGGGACAATTGAGAATTTAGAATTATGGACTTTGAGCTAAAGTCAAAAGCTCAAAGCCTAAAGCAATCAGTTCAAAGTTTTAATGAAGGGCTTCCTTCAAAAAATCATTTAATGGCTTTATCGTCTTGCAGGTGGCAGCCACTGTTTTAACAAACTTTTTATCTTTTACCTGCACATCGGTAAATGAATGAGACACAATATAACTTTTGTTCTTTAGTATCTCCACATGAGGGTGGTCTTTCGGATAGCCCTTTGGGGCAGTTTTTAATTTATCGAAATCGCCAAGCTTGGGAAAAAGTTTTTTAAATTTCTTATCCGCAAGAATTTTTAAAAATCCTTTAGTATTGTAATCAATCTCCTGACGGATCTTAGCGAGGTTCGGTGCTTCTGGCATATAAATTCCTCCTGCCACAAAACTTTTATTACCCGGTTCAATATGAATGTAATAACCAGGTTCCTGTTCCATCTTACCATTGGCCGAAAAACCAGCTCCCATGTTTATTTTATATGGCCGCTTGTCTTTGCTGAACCTGACATCGCGGTAGATACGGAAACCCATTTTTCTGGGATTCAACCCACCCAAGCTATCATCAAATTTTAAAAGCTCTTTATGAAAAGCTTCCAGAAAGTCTTCAAAATTTGTTTTCACCAACAAGTACTTTGGCTTATTCTTTTCAAACCATTCGCGGTCGTTGTTCTTGGCAATGTCTTTGAGAAATTTGAGGATATGGTCGAAATTCATGTTGCGTTTACTTTGTGCTATCTAAATTACCTTACCTTAAAGAAATTCCAAAACAGTTTCCAGTCCAATTCCTCGGGATGCTTTCACCAAAATAGTAGACTCTTTTATCGGGTTTTGTTTTAGTTCTGCTGCCAGCAAGTCTTTGCTTTCAAAATACATCGCGTCAGGAAATTCGTTTTTAGCAACACTTATAAGTTTGCCGCATAGATAAACCTTATCAAATTTTTTCTCTTTCAGCAACCGACCCAGGTTGCGATGTTCTTTTTCAGCTTCTTCTTCTAACTCATACATATCCCCAAGAATTGCAACTTTTTTCGCAGCCTTCATACCCGCCAAATTATCGATAGCTGCTTCCATGGAACTGGGGTTGGCATTATAGGCATCCAATATGATCGTGTTGCTTTCCTTTTTAAGTACCTGAGACCGCATATTTCCGGGCACATATTCAACTATGGCTTTGTTTGCAAGCTTTGCCTCTACTTCAAAATATTTTCCAAGGCACAAGGCCACCGCCATGTTTTCAAAATTGTAAGATCCAATCATTTGTGTTTGGATAATTTCACCATTCTCTACTTTGAGTTTCACAAATGGATCAGATTCAATCAACTCACACGAATAATAATCGCCAACTGCAGGATATAAAATGGGTGACTTAAAACGCTTGGCCATATTGAAAAGAATGGAGTTTTGAGAATTGATAAAGACAACGGCATTGTTCACAAGCAAATGCTGATACAATTCAGATTTCCCCCGGATGATATTTTCAAATCCCCCAAAGGTGCCAATGTGCGCTTTGCCTATGTTTGTTATAAATCCATGTGTTGGATTGGCTATCGAAGAAAGCAAAGCAATTTCACCCAAATGATTAGCACCCATTTCTATTACGGCAATCTCAATACTGCTGTCAATGGATAAAATCGATAAAGGAACTCCAATATGATTGTTCAGATTTCCTTTTGTAGCGAAGGTTTTAAATTTCTTGCTAAGCACCGCACTCACCAATTCTTTACTGGTCGTTTTGCCATTTGATCCTGTCAATCCGATGATTGGTATTTTTAACTGATCGCGATGATGTCTTGCCAATTTTTGCAGCGCCACGAGAGAATCTTCCACCAAAATATATTGTTCGCCCTTCACAAATCGTTCATCATCCACTACGGCATAACTCGCACCTTTGGCTATGGCTTCACTTGCAAATTCATTGGCGTTGAACTTGTCGCCTTTCAATGCAAAAAATACCGAGCCTGGGGTGATCTGACGTGTGTCTGTAGAAAGTTGCCCAGTTTCTAAATAGTTGAGATAGAGTTGTTCGATGATCATTTGTGTCAAATGTTTTTGATAAACAATTCGATTGAGCGTTATTGCCTTGTAAAGTTATTCTCTGTGCCTCGATTATTATTCTTTCTCACAGTTTTTCTTCCACAGATATCGCTGGCGCAGTTCACCTATCAAATTGACCAGAGCATTCCTGTTGAAGTTAATGCCCAACAATTATCTCTTCCATGGGCAGGTGGACTTAATTCTGCGCAACCAAATACGTTAGATTTGAATGGCGATAACAAACCTGATCTGGCCATTTACGATCGTAGTGCTGCAAAAATCTTTACCTATTTAAACAGGAACAACAAATGGGAATACCATCCAGAATATGAGGCGCTTTTCCCTACAGAAGTAAATCAGTGGATGCTCTTACGGGATTTCAACAAGGATGGAAAAAAAGATCTGTTTACAAGTGATCCTTTTGGAATGATTGTCTTTGTAAATACCACAAAGCCCGGAGAAAATCTTTCGTGGCGTCCTTACCATCCCGGCTTTCCTCTTTTGACAGAAGGCTTTAGCGGAAATATTAATCTAAAAGTTAATGAGAGCGACATTCCTGCAATTGACGATATTGATGGAGATGGAGACCTGGACATTTTAAATTTAAAATTTGTAGGCGCGGGCACTGTGGAGTTCCATAAAAACTTTAGCATGGAACGCACTGGTCATAGCGACTCAATGCAATTGAAACGCATAACACAAAACTTTGGCGGCTTTGAAGAATGTAGCTGCGGAACGTTCGCCTTCGGTAAGACCTGCGCCCAACTTGGAGGAGGGCGCACAGCGCATAATGGAGGAAAAACACTATTGTCATTTGACATGGATAATGATGGCGACCGAGATCTTCTCTTTTCAGAAGAGTCATGCGCTCGTGTTTATTTACTAAAAAATAATGGCACGAAGGAAGTAGCTGTAATGACAGAAGCTGTAAACTTTCCTGCTTCCCAACCGATAGCAATATCTTTTTTTCCAGCCCCCTTCCTTGAAGATGTTGACTTTGATGGAAAGGCCGACCTCTTGGCTTCACCAAATATTTATAACAGAACCTATTTGAATACAAATTTTCAAAGTTCACTTTGGCTATATACCAACACGGGCTCCAATCAAATTCCACACTTCACCTTTTCAAAAACCAATTTTTTGCAAGACGATATGATTGACGTGGGTGATTATTCGGTGCCCGCTTTTGCAGATTATGATGCCGATGGAGATTTGGATCTATTCATTGGCACCTACACGGGGACAAATTTTATTGGCACTGTTTATCACTATGAAAACAGTGGAACGCCTTCTGCACCATCTTTCAAGTTCATCACAAAAGACTTTGCTAACCTTTCGCAATTGTCAACCTACAATATCAAGCCACAGTTTGCGGACATGGATGCGGATGGGAATATGGATTTAGTGATTACTGCGACTGATCTAAAAAAAGGAACAACCTCCCTTTTCTTTCTTCCTAATCAGGTGGATAAGGGAATGTCTTTTTCCATACCGACTGCGACACCCATTAATTTTAAATTCAGTCAAACGGAAAATGTTTTGATTAATGACATCAATCAAGATGGTCTGCCGGATATTCTCCTGGGCACCGCTGAAGGGGCTATTGAGTTCTGGAAAAACAACGGCTCTGCCGGCACTCTTGATTTTAAACTAGAAGATGGTAGCTATCTTGGTTTGGGTGCAAGCACTAGCCGGCAAGATCCTGCACTTTCAATTGCCGACCTGGATGCAGACGGCAGAGAAGATTTGATTATTGGCGACCAGCGTGGAGCTATTACAGTCTATGGTGATATCCGGTCCAACAATCCGTCTCCAATAGGCTCATCAAATATCATTTACAATCCACTTTTGAAAACGTATTCTAACAAAAACCTTGGCGGGAAAGTCCAGCCTACTGCAATCAACCTATTTAACACCGATAAACCCACTATCGTTTTGGGCAATGAAACAGGTGGTATTTACATACTAAAAAATGATGAAGGCAAAGAGCTTCCGCCCGAACCTGAAATTCTGCTCTATCCTAATCCACTTTCAAATACAGAGGAGCTTTCTATTAAGCCTGACCGAAATGTTTTGGTTCAGTTTTTCTCTATTCTGGGTCAAAAAGTTTCCGAACCCTACTTTGTGCCAGCTAATCAAATCTATTCGTTTGCCCTCCCTAAATTATCGGCTGGAATATACATTGCCAGGTTTACCATTGGTGACAAAAGCATAGCGCAGAAGTTTATCATTCGGTGAAGGTTTTTTTAATATCTTCTCTATCTTTCAAGCGTTACCCTACTTCATTTCAACTCCAGACTTAATGAGAACATCTATTTCAAAATTCATTGCCATTTCTATAGTGGCCATATCATTCATCTCCAATTCTTATGGCCAAAAGGTTAACCTGCTGGGTCATGTATTTTATGGTGGCGTTAGCTATACGTATTATGAGAACGATTATCTGAAGCAAACAATAAAAACTGCTTCAATACCCGCCTATGGTATTCAAACATCTGTTCGATTACCTCTTTCGGAGAACTTTCGGGTAGCCTCTGGATTAAATTATGTGATCACAAAAGGGAAAACTGATCCGGTATTTGTTGGCAGGAATTTGGTCAACTCAAATACTACTGGATATTTTACCTTGGATGTTAATAGTTCATTTCTTCAAATACCAATTGAAATGAACGTTGTGTTGAGTCAAAAATGGAAGGTAAAACCATTTCTGGCCACAGGGCTAAACTTGTACATACCTCTGAAACAATATTATTTCGCTCAAATTGATCCAACTGACCCCACTCCATTTTACTCAACAGTAGAAAAAACAATTACTGAAGGCACTGAATATAGTGGATTTTTTATCGGCACTGGTGCAGATATACCATTAAGCGAAAAAAGGGACTTGGAAGTACGGCTGAATTATCGGGCTAACAGCTTTTTTTACCAAACTCCGCTTTTGGGAACAGGAGTTGTTTCAGAGTCCAGAAGGATGAAATTTAATATTTTAGAAGTCTCTTTAGGGGTCCGTATCCTCTAATGGCTTGTTTAAGACACCCACCCTCACCAGCCTGCTTCTCACCTTTCTCATTAATCTTTTAAGCGAGTTTGGAAAGTTGATGGGGTTTTCCCGATATTTGCAATCCCTTTTCAAAAGGCTCTAAAAATCAAAATTTATGGCACGAGTTTGTCAAATCACAGGAAAAAGGCCACAGACTGGTAACAGTGTGTCGCATGCGAACAACAAAACCAAGCGCAGATTCCTACCAAATCTTCATACCAAGCGTTTTTTTGTCCCTGAAGATGGAAAATGGATTACTTTGAAAGTTTCTACCACAGCTATCAAAACAATCAACAAAAGAGGCATTTCTTCTGTGTTGAAAGAATCAAAGGCAAAAGGCTTATTCACCGAATAATATTTAACAGCAATGGCAAAGAAAGGAAATAGAATACAGGTGATTTTGGAGTGCACTGAGCACAAAAACAGCGGCCTGCCCGGCATGAGCCGTCATATCACTACCAAAAACCGCAAGAATACCACCGAGAGGATTGAGCTTAAAAAGTACAATCCGGTGATGAAAAAATATACGCTACACAAAGAAATTAAATAACCATGGCAAAGAAAGTAGTTGCTTCCCTTAAGAAAACCGATGGCAAAAGTTACGCTAAGGTAATCCGTGCAGTAAGATCTGAAAAAACTGGTGCTTACACATTTCGCGAAGAAATTGTTGCTGCAGACCTGGTGAAAGAAGTCTTGGCTAGAAAATAAGCTTGCCTAACCTTCAAAAAAATTAAAGTCCCCCCGTGGGACTTTTTTTATTTCACCACTATTGTTCAATTTCCCTTTTTCAAAAACTACGTTCATGTCCATTCTCAGTAATCTGTTTTCAAAAGAAAAGAAGGAAACCCTCAACGCTGGACTTCAAAAGACCAAAGAGAGTTTTTTTGGCAAGCTGGGGAAAGCGCTTATTGGCAAATCAACAATTGATGAAGAGGTACTGGATAACCTGGAGGAGATTCTGATTTCCTCTGACGTAGGTGTAGATACCACGTTGAAGATCATTACACGCATTCAGGAACGCGTTACAAGAGATAAATATGTGGGCACTGCTGAACTTGACCGTATTCTAAAAGAAGAAATTGCGGCCTTACTTTCAGAAAATCAATCTGACGATCTTCCTGATTTTGAAACTCCTCTGGACAAAAAGCCTTATGTGCTGATGGTGGTTGGTGTAAATGGCGTGGGCAAGACCACCACTATTGGAAAGCTCGCAGCTCAATTCAAGAAAAAAGGAAAATCCGTTTTGCTGGGTGCAGCTGATACGTTTCGTGCGGCAGCAGTTGAACAACTAAAACTTTGGGGTGTACGTGTCGGGGTTCCTGTCGTAGAGTTGGGCATGAATACCGATCCTTCTGCTGTTGCCTATGAAGCCGTGAAACAAGGAGTGGAAAAAGGAGTGGATATCATTATCATCGATACAGCCGGAAGACTTCACACGAAAGTGAACCTGATGGCCGAGCTTTCCAAAATAAAGCGGGTGATACAGAAAGTAATACCAGATGGCCCGCATGACATTTTGTTAGTACTGGATGGAAGCACAGGTCAGAATGCGATTGTTCAGGCAAGAGAGTTTACTAAAGCTACAGAGGTGAGTTGTTTGGCCATTACAAAATTAGATGGCACTGCTAAAGGTGGTGTTGTTATAGGCATTTCAGATGAATTCAAAATCCCCGTAAAATATATCGGTGTGGGTGAAAAAGTAGAAGATCTTCAGGTGTTCAACAAAGCTGAGTTCGTAGATTCATTATTTCGCAAGAACTGATTTGACTTGCTCTTGCTTGCGCACTGGTATTTTAATAAAAATCTGGTAATTGAATCCCCAAGAGATTTTTTTCTCAAAAATTCCATAACCCGGAATGTCGTAGGGTTGCATTTCCTTATAACCTGAAGCACGTGGAGCAAATTTAAACCGGGCTGTGTAGCCCATCCATATCGCTTTCCATATTTTAACCCGAAGACCTCCCGTTAGTTCCATCCAATGAGCGCTCATACCCTTGTCGGAATAGTCAGAAAAGTATTGAGGATCTACTACCAGATTCTTTGTATAAGATGCCCTATGATCAAAGGTTGATTGCCCATATCGGTATCCAAGGAAAACCATGTTGCGATCAGGATCTTTTAATAGAAAATTGACATCAGCCCCAACTCGAAAATAATTTCCTGAATTCTCAAAGTATCCATTATTGATGGGCAATTGTTTGGCCCAATATCCATAGTCAACCGCAAGGAAATAGCGGTAAAAATCAATGTCAGCATTTACTTCCCATCCGTACTGTTTTTCATTCACTTGACTCATAACCAAACTGAGTAAATCTGTACCCAATCGAATGCCGGTTGGTCTATAATCTACTTTCACTGTGTCAAGTTTCTTTGTCTCTTCAGTTTTTGGTTGTTCCTCCGTCTCGGTTTTCTGAGAGAACCCTTCATTGAACGAACACCAGATAAGCGCTATGCTAAAGAAATATTTCAAGGTTTTTAGTAGCTGTAGTTAATAAAACTGAAGAAGTCACCTTCGTTTTTTCAAAAGTTGTCTTCGGGATGTTTATATCGTGTTGATAAAGAAAGGCACCACAATCGATAGAAATGACTCTCAATTCATTTCGATATCCCACCACAAGTGTGTCTGATACAAGTTTGGTCTTTTCTGTATAATTGAATACCACAGTTGTAGTCGAATCAGTGGTGAGCAATGGCACCTCCAAAGTTTTCAACTCTTTGTTGGTATAAAGAATGGTCTCCGCCTTTAAAACATGAATGGAAATAAAGGTTACAGTAGTGTCCTTACCAAGGGTTAAACCCTTTAACGAGATTTTCAAAATATTGGTATTATTGATCAGGCAATCCGTTTGCTCGAAGCAACTAGGCAGGATCATTACCATCAAAATCAACAAAACTATCCTCAAAACGGAATTATTAAGCTGCAAATATAGTTTTTGATCAACCCCGCACCGGACTTTCCGGGTGGTATTTTTAGTAAATTTGCGGCCTTAATAAAAGAATTTGAAAACGAAGGGACTTAAGAAGACGAAAGTCAACATTGTAACACTGGGTTGTTCTAAAAACCTCGTGGATTCTGAGGTGTTGCTAACTCAACTTCGGGGCAACGGAATTGATGTCATTCATGAATCGAAAAAGGATGATGCCAATATTGTGGTCATTAACACCTGCGGTTTTATAGATAATGCTAAACAAGAATCAATTGATACCATCCTCCGGTATGTGGATGCCAAAGAAGAAGGAATTGTAGAAAAGGTATATGTGACAGGTTGCCTTTCACAACGCTATAAAGATGATCTTGAAAAAGAAATTCCACAGGTCGATGCGTGGTTTGGAACACGCGACCTTTCGAGATTACTAAAGCAATTGAACGCCAACTATAAACATGAATTAGTTGGCGAAAGAATTTTAACTAATCCAAGTCATTTCGCCTACCTGAAAATATCTGAAGGATGCGACAGACCTTGTTCATTTTGCGCTATCCCATTGATGCGAGGAGGTCACATCTCCCGACCCATGGAAGAGCTTTTACTGGAAGCAAAGAATCTTGCTAAGCATGGCACGAAAGAATTATTGCTGATTGCTCAAGATTCGACTTACTACGGTCTTGATCTGTATAAAAAAAGAAATCTGGCAGAATTACTTAAGCGTCTTTCTGATGTAGATGGTGTTGATTGGATCCGTCTTCATTATGCGTTTCCCACAGGCTTCCCCATGGATGCTTTAGATGTAATGGCTGAGCGAACTAATATCTGCAAGTACATTGACATCCCACTGCAACACGGCTCTTCCCGGATACTGCAACTGATGCGAAGAGGAACAACGCGCGAAAAGACCGAGCAATTGATTCAAACCATTCGCGAAAAGGTGCCAGGCATAGCCATTCGCACTACGCTCATAGCGGGTCATCCGGGAGAAAATGCGCAAGACTTTGATGAAATGCTGGGCTTTGTAGAGCGTTCTCGTTTTGATAGGCTGGGTGTGTTCTCTTATTCTCATGAAGAAAATACACATTCCCACTCCATGGCAGATGATGTGCCGACAGAAGTAAAGGAAGAGCGTGTAGATACCATTATGGAACTGCAACAAGGAATCTCACTCGAACTGAATCAGGGTAAAATTGGAAAGACTTTTAAAACATTGATCGATCGCAAAGAAGGAGGGACATTCATTGGACGAACCGAATTTGACTCACCTGAAGTGGATAATGAAGTCATTATAGAAAGCAAAGAAAATTATCTGAGAATTGGCGATTTTGTAAATGTAAAGGTCAATGCAGCCACCGAGTTTGATTTAACCGGAAAAGTAATTTCTTAGGTTCAGTAAATTTTTAAACCTTAACTTACCCAAAACGTTATTGGCTCATGCTCCTGAAATCCCTAACCTATTGTTGTTGATATGCAGACTCACAAACTTGCATTTGCCAATACGCGTGCATTCTCTTCCTTCTTCTTAGATTACATTCAGCAAAAAGAATCTTTACAAAAATTTAACAATCGTTTTCCTCTCCCTGAACATTTTAAAGATCAAATTCAGGAGAAAGCTTCCACATTTCCAACTCATAATCGTGAGGTGATGGCAGCCACATTAAAAGATCAATACAAAGGACTGGTCGTTTCTGAATCCGCAACTTCCAATATCAATTCCTTAAGCGACCCAAAAACATTTACTGTTACGACTGGCCATCAACTCAACATCTTCACAGGGCCACTCTATTTCATTTACAAGATTGTTACAGTCATCAATGCATGTAAGCAGCTCAAATCACTTTATCCTGACTGTCATTTTGTGCCCGTGTATTGGATGGCTTCAGAAGATCATGACTTTGAGGAGATTCAATATTTTAAATTGTACGGCAAAAAGTATGTGTGGAACACTGATCAAAAGGGAGCCGTAGGAAGATTTAGCACAAAAAGTATTGAATCATTATTTGCGGAAATCCCAGGAGATATTTCTGTATTTAAAAATGCCTACTCTAAGAATAAGACGCTCGCAGGAGCCGTCCGGCAATATGTTAACGAACTTTTTGGCAAAGAAGGATTAATAGTAGTTGATGCGGATCATCGCGAACTAAAAAGATTATTCAAAAATGTAATTCAAGATGACCTGTTTCAAAATACTCCTAAAAAATTAGTAGAAGAAAAAAACA
>JANOQK010000385.1:0-13592 GCA_031414855.1 Bacteroidia bacterium
ACCTAAGCCAACTGCGGCAAAGGGGACTTAAATGTAAGTCTTAGGTTTTCAAATTTTGATTAGAATACCGGTGGACGCAAAACCCGATTCAGATCAATTCAATGCGGTTTTACAACAATTGGCACAAAAAATATTTGATCTGGTGCAACTATTTACCCTTTTGAGAGTATCTAAGGAGTATAATCACGTAACCTATGGCACTTTTAGATACCCTATTCGGAAAAAAGAAGAAAGAATTGAAAGCTTCTTGCACCATTACAAAAGAACCGATTGAAAAAGGATTTGGCTATCTGCTCACAACTGCCGAGGTAATAAGCTCCAAAAAATATTGGGACATGGTGATGACAGAACCCGAAACCATGTCTTACACAGTGTCGCACTTTAAAAACCAATCCAGCGGCACTCAAATGCGCTCCATGATTTTTGATAAGTATGCGACCATTGGGAAACCCTGGATGATATCAGACTCTGTTATAGGGTATTTTGAGGTAGACAAGAAAACCGCAAAAGAGAACGCTCAAAAATGGTGGGCCAATGAAGGGAACTTCATTCCTGAAAAAACGGGGCCGGCAGTAGAAAATCTGGATTCCGATACCTATACGCACCTAAAAGACTACGCTGTATTAGAAGCCGGGAGAACTCGCCTGCCAGCTATTGCGAAAGTGGCTTAACTCTTTCGATCGATTGTAAACTGGACTAGCTGCGAAAGCGATTTTTTATAAACTGAGTCTGGCAAGGCAGACAGCATATCAGAAGCTTTTTGGTGATAGGAATTCATCGTTTCGTTTGCATACTCTATTCCACCCGACTTTTTAACAAAATCGATTACCTCCTTCACTTTTTTAGGCTTATCACTTTCGGTTTTCACAATACCAATGATCCTACGCTTCTCCAGCCATGATGCTTTGGATAATGCATAGATCAATGGTAATGTCATTTTCTTTTCTTTGATGTCGATCCCTAACGGCTTCCCGATTTCATCCTCACCATAATCAAACAAATCATCTTTAATCTGAAAAGCCATCCCTACATGTTGGCCAAACAATTTCATTTTTTCAACTACATCCGCAGGCGCGTTTACTGAACTAGCCCCCACCGCACAGCAAGAAGCAATCAGGGAAGCTGTTTTTTGTCTGATAATTTCGTAGTAAACGTCTTCACTAATATCCAGGTGTCTTGCCTTTTCCATTTGAAGCAATTCTCCCTCACTCATTTCTTTTACCGCTTCGGTACAAATTCCAAGTAAATCATAGTCCTTATGTTCAAGCGCCAGAAACAATCCCCTTGTCAGAAGAAAATCACCAACCAAAACCGCAATCTTATTCTTCCAAAGCGCATTGACCGAAAAAAAACCTCTCCGATAATTTGAGTTATCGACTACATCATCATGGACAAGACTGGCCGTGTGCACTAATTCGATTAGGGAAGCACCTCTATAGGTTGATTCATTAATTTGACCGCACGCACCTGCACTTAGGAACACAAACATAGGGCGCATTTGCTTTCCCTTTCGCTTGACTATGTAACTCATGATCTTATCCAGGAGCAATACTTTTGTTTTCATGGAGGATCTGAACTTCTGTTCGAAGTCTTCCATCTCTCTTGCAATGGGTGCCTTTATGTCCTCTAATTGTAAAACCATGAATTGCAATAATAAGCAAAAGTAAACAGTCAATATGTGTGCATCTATCAAATGATGAGTTAAAATAGAGTAGCCAACTATCCTTTCTTTAACAAGATAACCCCAACTATGTTAGACGCTAAAAAAAATGCATTCCCAAAGCCTTGAGCTGTGGACTAATGACTACTTTAGGGCTTGTGAAAATTACGGATAAATATTGGGAGCAGTTCGTCTTCGCGATCATCGTCTTAGCCGTGGCATTCCTTGTTTCGCGTCTTCTCCGTATAATTATCGGAAGATTCTTCAGGGCGGCCGCAAAAAAACTGAAGGTAGATCCCACGCGCTACAATTTTTTCAAAAATGCGATCGACTTTATTGTCTTGTTAGTTTCTGCCATTGTTATTTTCAGGTCGATCCCAGCCTTTAAAGACTTTGGAACCACTTTATTAACAGGAGCCGGGGTGTTGGCTGCCATTGTGGGCTTCGCTTCTCAAGCAGCGTTTTCAAATATTGTAAGTGGAGTTTTTCTGGTAATTTTTAAACCTTTTAGTGTTGGTGATCGTGTTAAAATTGGAACCTTATACACTGGTGATGTGGAGGACATTACACTCAGACACACAGTAATCAAAGATTTTGAAAACAGGCGCGTGGTCATTCCTAATAGTGTGATCAGCAATGAAACCATTATCAATTCTACCCTTAATGATGAACGAGTTTGCATGTTCATAGAATTTAACATTTCGTTTGATTCCGATATCGATAAGGCAATGAAGTTGTTACAAGAGGAGGCATTGAAGCACCCTCAGTGCATTGATGGACGCACGAGTGAGGAAGTAAACAAGGGGGAACATCAGGTGATGGTTCGTGTACTGGCCATCACGGATTTTGCTGTCCAATTAAGAGCCTATGCCTGGGCAAAAAATGCAACAGAAGGATTCGAATTAAAATGCGATCTTCACAAAAGCGTTAAGAAACAATTCGACACTAACAGGATAGAAATACCTTATCCTTATCGAACGGTTCTTTACAAGACTGATCCTTATGAAAAAAGATAAGCCAACCAGAAAACTACCTCGTCAAATTACTCAGAAGGTAGCACAGGATATACCCGGTATCCCTCCGGCATCCAATGTTATCCTGGAAATGATCTCGTTTAATGAGAAATCATTTTCACGTGTTGAAAATATCCCCATAGACGACATCCTCGAAAAATGCGACCGAAAATCTATTAACTGGATTAACGTTGACGGTTTATCAGACACAGAATTAATTAAGAAGGTCGGCAAACATTTTAATCTGCATTATCTCTTATTGGACGATATCACGAACACGGATCATCGCCCAAAAGTGGATGAGTATGAAGATCACTTATTCCTGACGTTGAAAATGCTATATCGGATGGAAGGGAACGAAATCGATTATGAGCATATCAGTTTTGTATTAGGAAAGGATTTTTTGCTCTCCTTCCAGGAAAAAGAAGGTGATATTTTCAACCATTTACGGGAGCGCATTAAAAGCGACACCGGCATATTCAGAAAACGCGGGGCTGACTATCTCCTCTATCGCCTGGTGGATACTATTGTGGATAGTTACTATACCATTCTTGAAAACGTTGGATACAAGGTGGAAGCCCTGGAAGAAAATATCTCAACAAACCCCACTATTGAAGACTTCAGAGAAATACAAGAACTAAAAAAAGAGTTTATCTATTTACGAAAGGTAGTTTATCCACTTCGTGAGGCACTCAATAAGATCATGAAAAATGAGTCAGGCTTTATTGAGCCCACTACATTGAAATATTATTCGGATGTCTATGATCATGTAATTCACCTGATTGATTCGTTGGATACCTACAAAGACCTGACATCAACATTAATGGATTTATATATGAACACCATTAATTACAAGATGAACGAAGTAATGAAAGTGCTGACTGTTATTTCAGTCATTTTCATGCCCTTGACTTTTATTGTAGGTATTTACGGAATGAACTTTGACATCTTACCAGAACTACACTGGCAATACGGATATTTTTATGTTCTCATTTTCATGGGAGGAATTATGGCGTCCATGGTTCTTTACTTTCGGCACAAAAAATGGTTTTAAGATACCACCTCTTTACCTACCCATTGAATTTCAACTGACTCTGGAAGAGTCTTATTTAGTTTGATTACTTTGATCTTATAGTTGAAGAGCACATTCTCGTCACCCTCTTTCATATTTGGCCAGTGGTAGGATAACAATCCTGCCAGCGTTTCATAATCATCAGACTCTGGGAAGGAATATTTAACAAATTTATTAACATCATGTAACGAAGAAAGAGCCTGCACCTGATAACGGTTTTGCTCTATGGGCACTACAATCTGTTGCTCATGATCATGTTCATCTTGTATATCACCGACCAATTCTTCCAAGATATCTTCCAGGGTGACAAGTCCAATAGTACCGCCAAATTCACTTACCACCACAGCCATCTGAGTTTTTCGCTTTTGAAACTCACGTAACAAAGAATCTATTGGTTTTGTCTCCGGCACAAAGTGAACCGGCCTCATAATATCTTTCAACCCTTTGTCATTGTTCTGCATAAAAAGACTGATTATGTCTTTTGCATGAACAACTCCAACAATCTCCTCTAACGTATTTTCATACACCGGATACCTGGAGTAGACTTCCTTTAATACCAAATTCATCACTTCTGGTATAGGTGAATCCAAACGGATAGCAGAGATTTTAATACGTGGCACCATCACCTGTCTTACAATGCGATCGTCAAAATCAAATACATTTTGTATGAGCTCGCGTTCGCTTTGTTCGATGGCTCCACCTTCTTCACTTTCAGCAATGATCAATTTCAATTCTTCTTCTGAATGTATCTCTGTTTCATTCATCGGCTTGATTCCAAATATTTTTAAGATGGTATTGGCAAAACCATTTAAGAACCAGATGAATGGCCGGAAAACAAAATGAAAAATTCGGAGTGGCACAGACAACGTAAGGGTGGTAGAAGTCGGATATCGAATTGCAATTGTTTTAGGAGCAAGTTCGCCAAACACGATGTGAAGAACAGTGAGCACGGTGAACGCCACTGGAATAGCGATGCTATGGGCAGTTGCTTCACTCATTTCAAAGCCAATGCTATGAATGACACTTAACACCATTTTGGATACCACATCCTCACCTACCCAACCTAAACCCAGACTGGCTAATGTGATCCCTAATTGCGTGGCCGCCAGAAATCCATCCAGATTATTAATGATGGTTTTGGCCGCATCGCGGGACATGTTTCCCTTTTCAAGCGCGATCTGTGAGGATCGAACTTTAACGATAGCAAACTCAGCTGCTACAAAGAAGCCGTTCAGAAGTACGAGTCCAAGGGTAAGAATTACATCAAAGGTCATAAACATGTAAAAGTCAAAGGTAGCAAGAATCTGCCGCACAGGAGGGCAATTATTTTGGCCGCCCCCCTTTTGTAATGACAAAAAGATTTTAACTTTCAGAGGATCTAAAACCTAAATACCTATGCTTCTTCCCATTGTACTCCTTCTCGTAGGCTTCGCAATCCTGATCAAAGGCGCAGATTTTCTGGTAAATGGCGCTTCTTCTGCGGCCAAAAAATACGGGATTTCTAATCTGGCCATAGGCCTTACAGTAGTGGCATTTGGCACCTCGATGCCTGAACTGATTGTTAGCCTTGTCTCCGCACTGGATGGTAAAAATGACGCCTCATTCGGAAATGTAATTGGAAGCAACAATTTTAACCTCCTCTTTATTTTAGGGATTGCAGGCCTTATTTATCCATTGGTGGTACACCGAAATACAGTGAAATATGAAGTGCCTTTATCCCTTTTAGCTGCTGGTATTTTATTCATTTGTGTCAATGATTTTCTGGTGTGGGGCGACACTTCCTTTTCAGCTCCTTATGGTGGTATTCTAAGTCGCCTAGACAGCATAATTCTTCTGGTGTTTTTTGGTGGATTTCTCTTTTACATCTACCGGACCATGAAAAATTCGGCTGAAATTGACGAAGGTGAGCCTATTAAAATATACAAAACCCCTGTAGCGGTTGCTATGACTATCGGAGGTCTTGTCATGTTGATTTTTGGTGGACAAATAGTGGTGGATAATGCTTTGGAAATAGCGCATCATTATGGGTTGAGTGAAAAACTGATTGGGCTTACAATTCTAGCAGCTGGTACTTCTCTACCCGAACTCGCCACCTCTTGCGTGGCTGCCTATAAAAAGAATACAGACATTGCTATTGGCAATGTGATTGGCTCTAACATTTTCAATATCTTTTTTATCCTTGGCATTACGGGTGTCATCCATCCCATTCAATTCAACACCGCCATGAACTTTGATATATACGTACTTCTGGGTTCAACAGTATTGTTAATGGTTTTTATGTTCACCTTAAATACACGTAAGTTGGATCGGTGGGAAGCTTTTATGATGTTGGCCGCTTACGCCACCTATACGATTTACCTGATCGGAACTGATCCTGGCCAATAACCACGCAAACCATATGGGGTTAACTTGTCTCGATCTTTTGAAATATTTTACTTTCTCTGTTATTATCATCTATCTCAGTTCCTGCTCTGCCACACAGAAAGTACCTGAGAATGAGCTTGACAACGGGCGTTATGTTTTCAAACAGCCGGGAATGTCTTCGGAGAAAATCAATTTAAAAATCAAGGACGATTCATTAATTATCACACGGGAAGAAGATCATGAAAGGATTATTCCCATGGCAGATAAAGAGCAAATCTTTTACAAGACATCACTCGATATTGATGTGATGACGGTACTTTTTAAGTATCGTCCAGGCTCAGCAGGTTTTCCTCGTCAGCTAAACACCAATTTTAATGGAAATTTATTTTTGGGTTATCGGCAAGACCGCTATAACCTTAAAATGAAAAAATCTCGAGCTGGAACGAAGAAGGGGTTGTATCATTTTGGATATACCTTGGGAGGATTCGTGGGGATTGGTTCAACTTTTATAAGCTCATGGACGACAAACTACCAGACTACCGATGAGTATGATGGTTTCATTCTTAGCCGAGGAATATCAGCAATGCTAGCTGTTAATAACCTAACTGTGGGGGCTGGTATTGGGTGGGACTATCTAACCGATAGGGACAAAAACATATGGATCTATCAAAACAAACCTTGGCTGGGATTGACGCTCAGTTTGAATATCAATTAAAACAAAAGGCTGCCTTACCCAAAGCAGCCTTTTTTACACCAAACACCTTGTTCTCTTAAAACGATAATGCAAGCTATGCAGAATATCGTTTTTTATAATACCCCATAGTTCGTGGTTTTTTGTTTTGCCTGTATTGAAAGCTGGAAGAGCTAGAACTTAATACATAAAAAAGGCCACCCTTAGGCAGCCTTTCAATGTCTTGCTACGACTGTATTATTTCAACCTTTTCTCAAGTTCATCAATCTTTGCCTGAGCAGTTGTGTTGCCTAGAGATTGGGCTTTCTTATAAAGCTCAAGAGCTTCTTTAAGAGTTTCCTTCTTCTTTTTTGGAGCTAGTTTAGTTCGGTTGGCTGCCTCCTCTACGGCCTGACCACGGGCAAAATACGAATCAGCCTCGCTCATTTTACTCTGAATCATGATCTCTTGTACACGAGCTTCAATCAATGCCAGCTCTTGCTCTTTAGCTTGAATTTGCGCCTCCTTATCCGTTAACTCAGCTTCTTGCAATTCCGTGGTGGTAATCAGGTTTTTATTTTCATTGCTAAGTTCCTCCACTTGAGCCTGAAGACTCATTATCTCTTTATTTTTTGTTTCTAAATCAGCTTTTAATTTCTTTATAACAGCTGAAAACGCATTAGAGGTTCCCTTTGATTTTTTTAAAGCCTTTTCTAAATCTTCAATCTTGCCTTGGGTGTCTTTCACGTAATTATTGATGTCCTTCATTCGAGATGAATAGTCATCATAGGTTGTTCCCTCAACCATGTTCACTCTCAAAAGTTGTCTGTTGGCATCAATTGAATCCATCAGCACACCCACATCCGCCAAGGTCTGGGCAAGTTGTTGACTGGTTTGCAATTCAGACTTCAAAGAATCCAACTGAGATTGAAGCTTGGTGTTTTCAGCACCACCACAACCTGTTAATAGGCCACCTATAGAACAAACGAAAAGAAGCTTTTTTACCATAACTGTTTAGAATTTAGTTGTATCAAAATTACGATTTTGGGCAGTGTGTTGCGGGGTCTTTAAAATATTATTTTCAACCTGATTTGAAATCCTTTTCCTTGACGTAAATTGCCCCCGTTTTGGAAGAAACAGCCTTTTAATGCCCAATTTAATACACACGCGCACGCGTACTTCTGAGCGGGGCAAACCTGAGATCATTTCAAGTGGCACAGTCAACGAAATAGAAGCTTTAATTGAACATCGAACAGAGATAGTTTTTTGCGGCTCAAATTATACATCGTCAAGAAAATTCTTAGCTATAGTTTCAGCATAACGACTATGAATTTTTGGACGTTTCTCACAATTCAATAAATGGAATCATCAACTAAACATAAATTATCAACAGCAGGCGTTCTGGTTGCATTGGGAATTATTTATGGTGACATCGGAACCTCACCTATTTATACACTTCGATTTATTGTTGGTCATCGTCTGGTGACTGAAGATCTCATCTTAGGTGGGCTTTCACTTGTATTTTGGACACTCACTATCATCACCTCCATTAAATATATATACTTAGCACTTAGTGCTGACAACAAAGGTGAAGGTGGAATTTTTGCGCTGTATGCTTTAGTAAGAAGATATAAAGCATCTTGGGTAATCTTTCCAGCTATTATAGGATGTTGTACACTTATTGCTGATGGATTTATTACCCCAGCCATTAGTGTCACATCTGCCGTGGAAGGATTTAAAACCCTCATGCCCGATATCACCACGCAGACCATTATCACCATTGTGCTGATCATCTTGGTTGTGTTATTTATGTTCCAGCAGTTTGGTAGTAGCGTAGTAGGCAAAACATTCGGCCCCGTTATGATGGTTTGGTTCTTATTTATTGGAACCATTGGAGCCTACCATTTATCTGACAACTTTGGAATATTGAAAGCCATCAACCCCATCTACGGTATCAATCTATTAATTCAATACCCAGGAGGATTTTGGATATTAGGTGCCATCTTTTTGTGTACAACAGGAGCTGAGGCCATGTATTCTGACCTTGGTCATTGCGGAAAATCCAATATCAGATTGGGATGGGGTTTTGTTAAGATCAGTCTTTTATTGAGTTACTTCGGACAAGGTGCATGGTTACTTGCAAACTTTGAAGGCAAGCCATTAGGAGAAACCATTCCCTTCTTTTCCATCATACCAGACTGGCTGTTAGTTTTTGGTGTAATCATTGCCACAATGGCAACCGTAATCGCCAGCCAGGCATTAATCTCGGGCACATTTACATTAGTGAATGAGGCCATGAAATTGAAACTCTGGCCTGCAACACGTGTGCGTTATCCTAGTCAGGTTAAGGGTCAAATCTATATTCCTGCTATCAATTGGATTTTAATGTTTGGCTGCATCTTAGTGGTACTTTATTTTCAAGAGGCTGATGCCATGCAAAGTGCTTATGGCTTGGCCATCACATTTGATATGTTGATGACCACCTCATTGCTGGTCTATTATTTTTCGACTGCAAAAAAATCAACTGTTCGCACGTTGATATTAGCTGCTGTATTCTTTACCATAGAAGGGGCTTTCCTGATTTCCAATCTAAGCAAATTCACACACGGTGGGTGGTTTTCTTTTACTATCGCTTTCGGGTTCTTTGCTATGATGTATGTGTTGATGAGAGCTCGCGAACTGCGTGACCGCCATACTGAATTTGTGGATTTAAAACACTACGTACCACTTATCCAAGATTTGCAAGCAGACACGACCATCCCAAAGGAAGCAACAAATCTAGTTTACATGGCCGTTGCCGATAGTAAGCGCTACATAGATTCAAACATCGTCTATTCCATCTTTAAGAAGAAACCAAAACGAGCAGACGTTTATTGGTTTATTCATGTGGACACAGTTGATAGTCCTTTTACAAGTAAGTACTCTGTTGACACTATTATTCCAAAGAAGTGCTTTTTTGTGCGAATCAAACTTGGATTTAAAGCAGATCACCGAGTAAATCTGTTATTCAACAAAATCCTTCACGAGATGGCAGACAATGCAGAGATTGATCTGGTCAGTCATTATGATTCGCTTCGTAAACATTCGATGCCGGCAGATTTTAAGTATATCATCCTCCATTCACTTGCATCTGTCGACAGCGAAATATCCAACCTTGATAATTTAATGATTCAAGGATATAGTTTTATAAAGGCTCATAGCCTTCCCACTGAAGAACAATACGGTTTGGAACTTGCCAATGTTGCCGTTGAAAATGTCCCCATTATGGTGGGGCCATCAGCTAAAATCAGAGTGAAGCGGGAAAAGGATAATAAACCCGGAGCAGACAGCCCTATATTAATTACCAAGATTGAAGAGATCAGCCACAATTAATCATCACCAACTCCTTACTTCATTAGCTTGAGTTATCTAAAACTTCTGTGAATAAGATAAAGAAATCTCTGACCGCTGGCGGTGTTCTGGTTGCCCTTGGAATCATCTATGGTGACATTGGCACCTCCCCACTATATGTGTTCAATGCCATCATAGGCAATCGGGTAATTTCTTCAGAGCTAGTACTTGGAGCATTGTCTTGTATTATTTGGACACTCACGCTTATTACAAGCCTCAAGTATATTTATCTCGCACTTAATGCAGACAACAAAGGCGAAGGTGGAATTTTTGCGCTGTATGCTCTTGTGAGAAAAGGAAAAGCACGGTGGGTCATTTATGCCGCCATCATTGGTTGCTGCTCGCTATTGGCCGATGGATTTTTAACACCTGCCATTAGTATCTCAGCATCCGTTGAGGGGCTTAGATTGATTTATCCTGGCATTCAAACCACTAACATAGTTATCGCTATTATGGTGGCACTGTTCCTTTTCCAGCAATTCAATACAGGCGCCATCGGAAAATCCTTTGGTGTGATCATGCTGCTTTGGTTTTCATCTATTGGAATCTTTGGATTGTTGCAATGGATTGATACGCCCGAAGTATTTAAAGCGATAAATCCATATTACGCCTGGACATTTGTAACAGAATACCCTGGAGGCTTTTGGTTACTAGGAGCTGTTTTCCTATGCACAACTGGTGCCGAAGCATTGTATTCAGAACTTGGCTTATGCGGAAAAAGTAATATGCGTGTGAGTTGGGGATTAATTAAAATCTGTTTGTTATCAAATTACTTTGGTCAGGCTGCCTGGCTGTTGCAACAAACGGGCAAACAAGGACTTGGGCAAACATTTTTTCTTTCTGCACCAGAAGGATTTCTTTGGTGGGCTATACTTATAGCAATGCTTGCTACGCTTGTTGGAAGCCAGGCATTAATCTCCGGAACTTTTACCCTGGTGAGTGAAGCGATTAAACTCAAACTCTGGCCCAACTCAAAGCTGCGATACATAAGCCATGTTAATGGTCAAATCTACATCCCCTCAATCAACTGGATATTAATGGGAGGTTGCCTCACTGCTGTTTTAATCTTCAAAGAGTCAACCAAAATGGAAAGCGCCTATGGACTTGCCATTATTTTGAACATGCTGATGACCACAGCTATGATGGTCTATTATTTTAAAGAGGTGAAAAAATCCCTTATCCGAACAATAGCGCTAGCTGGTCTGTTCTTCATGCTAGAAGGAATCTTTCTCGTTTCCAACCTGGATAAATTTCTGCATGGTGGCTGGTTTACCTACACTATTGCTATTTCATTTTTTGTCATGATGTTCTTGCTCCATAAGGCACGGATTTTACGACAAAAATTTCGTGAGTTTGTGAACTTGAAAGATTATATACCCTTACTACAAGAACTACAAGCCGACACCTCTGTGCCGAAGGAGGCAACTCATTTAGTTTACATGTCTGTTGCTGATAGCAAAAAACATATTGACACAAGTATCATTTATTCTATTTTTAGAAAGAGACCCAAACGTGCAGATGTCTATTGGTTCGTTCACGTTGACACGATGGACAGTCCCTATGCAAGTAAATATCTGGTGGATACCGTCATTCCAAAAAAATGTTATTTCGTTAGAATTCAATTAGGATTCAAGGCCGAGCATCGGGTTAATCTCATCTTTACTGAAATACTTCGAGAGCTCGCTGAAAAAGGTGAAATAGATTTAGGTAGCCCCTACCCTTCGCTTCACAAGCATAATCTGGATGCGGATTTCAAATTCATTATTCTTTATACGCGAGCATCAGTAGATAATGAAATCTCATCATTTGACAACATCGTGATCCAAGGTTATAGATTTATTAAGAAACATAGTTTATCAGCCGAAGCCCAATTCGGTCTTGAGCTTGCCAATGTGGAAGAAGAAACCGTTCCCATTATGATTGGCCCTCCCGCTAAAGTTCATATCAACCGTGAAAATGAGATTACTGCTCTTGAAAAAGAGATGAGGTATTCGAATCCAAATAAATGACCGCATTCGGACGAATCTGTCCATAGTTGACCGCCTTCTAAATTTGAATCTACGCTTTGAGAGGATTTCGCATGAAATTCTTTGTGGCACTGATTTGGAGTAGGGATATCTTGAGCAGGCTCAAACTAGGTATTTGGATATTACATAGTGAACTAAAATAGTATGATCAACAATCTAAAAATCGTTTTCCGCCATCTCGGTCGACAAAAACTAAATACTTCCCTGCACATCATTGGCCTCACCCTTGGATTGAGCGTATGCTTGGTGATCGCACTGTTCATACGATACGAGTTAAGTTTCGATGCCTATCATGAAAAGGCTGATCGCACCTATCGGATCATTTCCAAGTGGACACAAAACGGAAAGGTTGACTATCATTTCTCTACTCCTTTTCCATTAGCAAATACCATCCGGGCAGAAGTAACTGGACTTGAGCATGTGAGCTTTGCTCATCCGGTTTACACTAAAATTGTCGAGGTAAGCCCACAAAAGAAATTTATTGATGAGCACATCATGGCAGTGGAGCCAGAATTCCTTGACATCTTTAAAGTAGAAACTATTAGAGGCGACTTATACAAAACCCTTCGCACAGCTTATCAAGTTGCCATCACCGAATCAACGGCCAAAAGATTTTTTGGCAAGGAAGACCCCATTGGAAAAACATTTAGCTTCACCGTTGGCGATAAATTTGAATTTACTGTTGGCGCCCTCATTAAAGATTTTCCAGCCAACACGCATTTGCCATCTTCGATGCTGGTGTCGTATTCCTATTCAGAAAAGTTTTTACAACCCAACTTAGATGGATGGACGTATGTATCCGGAACAGAGACTTTGATTGTTGTTCCTGAAAATGCTGAGCTAAAAATCATTCAAGCTCAGCTCAACGCAATTGTCGATAAACACATCAACACAAAAGAAGATTTACCTGATTTCAGAAGTGATCTTGAAATTCAACCCCTAAGTGAAGTTCATTTTAATAATTCTCTTGCAGGTGGAGGACACTGGGTAAAAGCCGTCTCATCCAGTTGGTTATGGTTTTTTGGCATCATCGGAATATCCGTGTTGATACTAGCATGCATTAATTTCATCAACTTATCTACTGCCCAAGCTCTCACTCGAGCAAAAGAAGTTGGCGTCCGCAAATCTGTTGGAGCAGGAAGGCTTAATCTTATTGCACAATTTTTATCAGAGGCCTGGATATTAACGTTTATATCAGGAATTTTTTCAGTTGCCATTGCGCAATTGGCACTGCCCAATATCAATACGTTACTGGAGAAAAATATCCCTTTCGATCTTATTCAATCACCATTGCTTGTGCTATTTATTTTTGCAGCAGCCATCCTCATTGGATTGACGGCAGGAATTTATCCAGCTTGGGTAATCTCTAAATTCAATCCATCGCTTACGCTAAAGG
>JANOQK010000386.1:0-4230 GCA_031414855.1 Bacteroidia bacterium
ATTTTGAAGAAGATTGAAAGATCAGCACTTCAAACACATTTTGCAATACCACTTTCTGAGTAATTTTAAATCAAGCAACCTTACCTATGAACACACCCAAATTTGAATCCTTATCCCCCAATCTAATTACCGCTGATGTAAACAAGACGGTTGAGTACTATACCAAAACGCTTGGTTTTAGATTGATTGCTTCCGTTCCAGAGACAGGCATCTATAATTGGGCCATGGTCATGCGGGATGGGATAACCATGATGTTTCAGTTGTTATCAAGCTTAAAAGAGGATTTGCCTGAATTAAAATTCAATTCAAATGGCAGCCTCGGTACTTTCTATATAAAAGTAAGAGGATTGGATAGTCTTTACGAGTCGCTAAAAGACAAAGCGGAAATAGCGGTTGATCTGCGCAGCACTTTTTATGGAGCAAGGGAGTTCGCTATAAAAGATTTGGACGGTTATTTTTTAATGTTCGCTGAAGATGCGAAGTAAGTCTCGCTACTTTGGAGAATTATCAACGGGAAGCCCCGCTGCTTTCCATGCGTTAAGCCCACCTTCTAGTTCAAAAACATTTTTGTATCCCTTATCACGAAGTATTTGTGCGGCTTTGGCACTTCGCTTGCCAGCGGCACAATAAACAAACAGTGGCTTTTGTTCTAGGCCTGTCAGTTTCGATTCAAATGAATCATCGTAGACAATGTTCTGAGAATTTTCAATTCTGTCTACAGCTATTTCCTCAGGTGTTCGAACGTCTATCAGTATTGCCTCAGATGTACTTTTTAGTTTTTCCTGAAATTCTGCTGGGGATAAAACATCTGTTTTGGTTTCTCCTGAACAAGCACACAAAAGAGCAAGAACAAAAAGGTATTTTTTCATAATCATAGCATTAATGCTCGAAGATACGACTTAAAGAGTTTACCAGCTATCGTCCAGTGTTATTTTGCCTTGCTATTCACTTCTTAAGTTATCCACTGGCTTCACGTAAATGGCGCGCCATGCTTGAGAGCCAATCGTTGCGACTCCAAAAATAATTAGGGTCATTACCCCAATTGCCACAGTAAGAACATCAACAGAAACATGGTATGGCAATTTCTCCAGCCATAAATTATTAATGAAATACGCTGCCGGCACAGCCAACACAATCGCGATAAGCAAAACAGATGCGAATCCTTTTGACAACAAATAAATCAAAGAACGATCACTGCTACCTAATACTTTACGAATAGAGATTTCTTTGATGCGTGTTTCTGTGGCATAGGTGGCCATGCCAAGCAAGCCCAAGCAAGAAATGGTAATGGCTAAAAAGGAGATCACCCCCAATAAACCAACGAGATCGCCAAAGAGGATATCATACAGTTTGTGCACCTCGCCATAGAAATCTTTATAGTCTACTTTTAATGACGGATTGACTTTAGACCACCCTGTCTCAATGCTTTTACCCGCTTCTTCATAGGTGCCTGAATATTTAACTTGCAGCAGTTGATACTCTTCCGGATTATGAGTCAACGCCATTGGTCCCATTTTCTCCATTAGTAGTTGGTGATTGTAATTCTTTACCACGCCAATGATTTGCTTGCGTGATGAATCTTTTTGCAAAATGATTTCCTGCCCAATGGCATCTAAGGGAGATTGAAATTGAAACGCTTCTACTGCCTTTTCATTTAATACTATTAAATTTTTATTGGATACGCCATCCTGCTCTTTAAAATACCTTCCCGCTACCATGGGAATTTCCAAGTTCTTTAAGTAATCCTCATCAGTGGAGTAGTAACTTAAATCTGTCCACTCTTTATCTTCCAACGACTTTTTGTAACTCTCGCCATACATAGAGCCTGCAGCCAGCAAGTGAGAAACAGCCGATACATTTTCAATGTTGCTGTATTTCAGCAGTTCTGTCTTTAATACAGAAGATGTGGAACTGGTCGTTCCAACCACTATTTTCCTTTCCATGTTAAACCCATGATCGGCACGGAGAAACAACTGCAGCTGATTAAATACTACAATTACGGTAAGGATAAATATGAGCGAAAAGGTGAACTGTGTAACCAATAATGTTTTGCGCAAACGCATTCCGGAAAGCAATCGCATGGTGTTAAGGCCCTTCAACACTTTCACGGGTTGAAAACTGCTCAATACAACTGCAGGAAAAATTCCGGCAAGAATGCCCACCACAATTGCAAAAACAAAAAACACTGCGTAGACTATATAATTGGCCTCTAAGTCCCAACGCATCATACGCGCCAGGCTCAATTGAAGCATTAGCGGCCGTAAGGCAACCAACATCACCAGAGCTAACCCAAGGGCAAGCAGGGCAACCATCACAGATTCTGATAAGAACTGAATAAACACCTGACTGCGCATGGCACCCGTTACTTTGCGTACACCAATTTCACGTGCCCGTGTCAATGAACGCGCAATGGACAAATTGGTAAAATTAAAACAGGAGGTAAGCATGACCACACCAGCCAGACCCATAAAGAAGTACACGAAAATCCAAGGCAGAAAGGGGCCAATCATGTTGTTAATAAACGGACCAGGTGTAATGGTCATCAAATGTTGAAGCTTGTATTTTACTTTTTCTTGCGTGTCGGGGTTGGTGAGCGTGGCAAAATGTTTTTGTTCAATTTCTGTAAGTGCTGGCTGAATGTCCTTGGGTTGTTTCCCTTTTTCAAGCAATATATATACCCAGCCCGCTGTGTAGTTGTACCAATTATCTAATTGTTTGCCATGCTTACTTTGTGCCTCCAAACTTTTTACCGAGTTAATACTTGCCAATGCTTCAAAGGGAATGTGCGATTTGTTTTTCGTCTCTTTTAGTACACCTGTCACTTTGTAAGGACCTTCTTCGCCTACCTTAAAAACTTCACCAATAGGATTCTCCTGCTTGAATAATTTTTTTGCGGCTTTTTTGGTAAGCACTACGGAATAGGGTTCGACCAATGCAGTGCGAGAGTCACCATATTCCAATTCATATTCGAACACATCTAATATTTCTGCATCTGCATAATATCCTGCAATCGCAATGTTAACGCTCTGCTCCATCTCCAGCCACAAGTTTCCAAATCCGCGCATGATGCGAACTGCTTTCTCGACACCCGTATAATTATCGAGAAGTTCTTGCCTCAATGGTAGCGTAGTTGTAGCATACTCATTTAAAGATCCGTCTGGTCTCTGTGGGATAGTGTTAAGTCGATAAATTCGGTCGCGTTTGGTGTTGTACCTGTCATACGTCATCTGGTCTGCCACCAGCATGATGATAACCATTGACAAAGCCATGGCCACTGCAAGACCAAATATGTTGATGAATGAAAAAAAGCGGTGCCGTAACAAGCTGCGGACAGCTGTTTTAATATAATTCCGAAGCATGATTTTAGATATTAGTGAATAAAGAATGAGAGCCTACGTCAAAGGACGATCAACTCGCTTATTTGTTATTGCTTTCTTGTTGTTTCACCAAAAAGTAATAAATCAAAAAGCCTATGGAAACTGAGACTGCAAACAATCCGTAAGGAAGCGGGGAATACGAATCAAATGGAATGTACTCCATTAGAATAAGAGAAAGTCCGGCAAAAAAAGTAATCAATCCCCATTTAAGAGATGAATATTTATTAGTCACTGCTGACGCGTGCTGTTTAAAAATGGCTTGGGTCTCATCGTTGACAAATCCTTTATCGATCATTTTCTTTTTCAGGATATAGTCTGTCATCACTTTTGCAAAGAAATAAACCGCAGCACCAAGGCTACCCAAAATTGAAACCGGCATTAATAATTCATTTGTATTCATATAAGAGGTATTTAATTTTTCTGATTTTGGGGCGTGAGACAGCGGGTTGGTCGATAAGGTTGCAGTTAATTTGAAAATAGTTAATCCGGCAGGCAGGCGTTAATAGAGAAAAGTTAATGGCGGTTCGTTTTCCGATTAACCTTTAACGATTTTCTATTAACTTTTTTCACTAGTTTACTGCAACATCCCGTTTAAAAGCTGTGTCTAACCCAAAAATGACGGATGATCAGGCCTTAGTCGCGCGTGTTGCAAGTGGGGATATGCAGGCTTTCAGGTTGTTGATCAAACAACATGAAAGGCTTGTGTCTCACATGATTGGCCGCCTGATTGATAATGCCGAAGATCGTGAAGAGCTTTGTCAGGATGTGTTTTTGAAAGTTCATGAGAAGTTAAGCGAATTTAATTTTCAATCACGCCTTTCTACGTGGATTGCCACGATTGCTTACCGCCATG
>JANOQK010000387.1:0-3797 GCA_031414855.1 Bacteroidia bacterium
CAACTTTCCCCTGATTTTACCTTAAGTGCTTCTGCCGGTGGTAATTTAAGAACGTTTATCTACCGTTCCAGCTATACTATGACCGATTACCTAAATGTTCCGGGATGGTACAGTTTCTCCAACACACTTAATCCGATCAAGTCGTATAATTTCGAAGCGCCTATGTCAGTGCTAAGTGCTTATGGTTATGCGGATCTTACCTATAAAAACTTCTTGACATTATCGCTTACCGGTAGAACAGACAAGCATTCAACCTTACCTGTTTCAAACAATCGTTACTTCTACCCATCCGCCTCTTTAGCGGCTGTTATCTCTGAAGTAGTAGAATTGCCTGCTCTGTTTTCTTATCTGAAAGTAAGAGGTTCTTATGCCAACGTTGGTTCTGCTTTAACCTCTTCAACTGTTGGGCCTACTCCATCAGTTTCAATTACAGGAAATCCTCTTGGTTATGGTTCAACTTATCAGTCTCCTTATGACGGTCCAAGCTATGTGAATGCTCCTGTCTATAGCACCTCACTCTTGTATAACAATCAACCTGCTGCTTTTTACTCCAATACAATTACCAATCCCAATCTTAAGCCAAGCTTTAGTTCGGCTTGGGAAACAGGTTTGGACGTAAAGTTCTTGCAAAACAAGATTGGATTGGATGTCACTTATTTCCAAAGTGCAGACGGCCCAGGTATCTATAATCTTCCTATTTCTGAGACATCTGGTTACACAAATGCGCTTGTAAATGGAATTGAAACCAAACGCAAAGGATGGGAAGTGATGTTGAACGCAACACCTGTTTCTACCAACAGTGGTTTTAGATGGGATGTGAATGTAAACTGGTCTACTTACAACGAGTACATCACAAAAATATATGAGAATGTTCAAAACCTTGATGCCTTCCGTCAAGTAGGCGAACGCTATGATCAATACTATGGCACAGGATTGTTGCGCAAAACAGATGGAACGCTCATCATTGGGACAGATGGAAGAGCCATTCCGCTAACAAGTGTTAACGGTAACGCCCGTAGGAATTTGGGCAACGTAAACCCAGATTGGACATGGGGTATCAACAACAAGGTAAGCTATAAGAGTGTCAGTTTGAGTTTCCAGTTTGATGGACGAGTAGGTGGTGTAATCGAAAACTATATTCAAAAGCAAACCTTCCGCGGAGGCCGTCACATTGCAACAGTTGAAGGAGAGATGGGCGAAGCGCGTGCACAAGACGTTCTTGGAGTGAAATCATTTGTAGGGGAAGGAGTAAACATTATTTCGGGTACACCTAAAGTTGACATCGAAGGAAATATCACGAACGAAAGTGAATTGACTTTCTCTTCCGCTAATACAAATAAGACTTATCTGCAAGACTGGATCAGTCGCTACTACAATACGAATGAATCCAATATTATTAGCAGGTCATTCACCAAACTTAGAGAAGTAATCGTTACGTACAACCTTCCTAAAACTATGTTGGATAAAACATTCATCAACCGTGCAAGTGTCTCTTTGGTAGGTAGAAATCTATTCTATTTTGCCGAAACAAAGGACTTGGATATTGAGCAATACGGAGGAAGCGAGCCGGGAGCAGGTCTTCAAACAGGCTCAGGTCTTCAAACACCTACTACCAGAAGATACGGTGTCAACTTAAACATCACTTTCTAAATTAAATGAAGATGAAAAATATCAAATTTGTAATCACTTTTATTCTGGCCATACTGCTGCTTCAAGCATGTGAAGACTATGCAGAGTTGGAAAAAAACCAGAACAAACCTAACCAGGTTCCTGCCGGGCTTGCATTGAATGGTGTGCTGAATGATTTGTATGAGCGCCCCTGGAGCTTAGAGCATAGACAGAATCAGTATTGGGCTTGTAACTATAATTACTACGGAACCAATGAGTATTGGGCTGGCGCTACTTTAAATTTTCAAACACTTAAAAACGTTGTGAAAATGGAAGAAGAAGCCATTCGTACTGGTGCTGGCGAAGTAAATCCGTATGCAGCGCTTGGCAAGTTTGCCCGGGCTTTTTTTTATGTTCGGATGAGTCAACGTGTGGGGGATCTTCCCTTGGATAAGGCTTTACTTGGTCTTGGAGAAGTACAGCCAACATACGATACGCAAAAGAAAATCTACTCACTTGCGCTTAATTGGTTGGATGAGGCAAACACTGAATTAGGTCAGTTGATTGCCGTTAACGATAAGACGTTGCAGGGTGATATTTATATGGGCAACGATCTTACGAAATGGAGAAAAGTAGTGAATAGCTTTAGACTACGTGTGTTGATCAGCTTGAGCAAGAAGGAAAATGATGCTGAACTAAACGTAAAAGGAAAATTTGCAGAGATGCTCAATAATCCTGGCAAGTATCCACTCATGACAAGCAATTCCGATAATATGCAGTATGTGTACAATGGAACAACGAATCTGTATCCGTTGAATCCTGGCAACAAAGGTTTTGATAAGAACCGTTATAACATGGCCGCCACGTACGTGAGCTTACTTACCACTTTAAAGGATCCACGAGTATTTGTGGTGGCTAATCCAGCCAAGAAGAAAATTGCTGACGGTGTAGCGCCAAGCGACTTTGCGGCTTATGTAGGCGCAAGCTCTGGCGAAAGTTTGGATAACATGTCGACCAATGCTCAAAAGGGTGAGTATTCATATGCCAACCAGAAGCGTTATTATTCTACGCTGGTCGGTCCTGAGCCAGCTGTACAACTTGGTTATGCTGAACAATCTTTTAACATCGCAGAAGGAATCAACAGGGGCTGGGCGACTGGCAATGCAGAAACCTTTTACAATGAAGGAGTAAAAGCATCCATGTTATTCTTTGGAGTTAAAGATGGTGCAGTAATCACGATCACTGAATCGGATAATGATTTAGTGATCGGAAGTGTTACCGCAGATGTCACAGCTTATTTGAATCAGCCGGCTGTGAAATACTCAGGAAATAACGCAACCGGGTTGAAACAAATCTTAGAACAAAAATATATCGGCTTCTTTCAGCAGTCCGGCCAGGAGGCATTTTTTAATTTTAGAAGAACCGGCATCCCGACCTTCTTAACAGGACCAGGCACAGGCAATAGCGGAGTTATTCCAAAAAGATGGTTGTATCCAGTTGCTGAGAAAGTAAATAATGGAGCCATGTATACAGAAGCAGTTGGTCGTCAGTTTGGAACTGCAGGTGACAATTTGAATTCTGACTTGTGGATTGAAAAGAACTAGTAATGATTGATTAATCAATAGTTAGAAAAAAATTGCTGTTCATAGTTTTAGTAGGTTAGTTTAGTTGAGAGTATTCCGGGCCGTAAGGCCCGGAATCTTTTATGGTTAACAATTAATCAAATAACAATGAAGAAAATAATTATCCTGACCTGTTTCTGTTTACTGACAGTTCAACTAATGGCGCAGCAGAAGCGCAGAACCGAAAATGTAATACTCATCACGCTGGATGGCATGCGCTGGCAGGAAGTATTCACAGGTGCAGAAAAAAGACTTATGGTGAGTAAGAAATTTGTCGGTGATTCAAACAGCTTAAAAAAATTGTTCTGGGATGAGTCTCCAGAAAAAAGGCGCGAACTCCTGATGCCTTTCCTTTGGCAAGTTATGGGTAAGCAAGGGCAACTTTATGGAAACCGGTTAGTTGGAAATAAAGTAAATACGACAAACACCATGTGGTTTTCCTATCCAGGATACAATGAAATCCTCACTGGGTTTGCCGATGATGCAAAGATTATCAGTAATGATAAATTCAACAATCCGAATAAGAACGTATTGGAATTCATTCAATCACAAAAAGGTTTCAGTAAC
>JANOQK010000388.1:0-6224 GCA_031414855.1 Bacteroidia bacterium
ATTGTATTGCCATAATTCATTTTCAAAAGTATTAACGACTGCATATCCAATATCATTTATCGAATAATGACCAACAACATGTCCCGAAAAGGGTACATCATTCAATTGCGTCCATTCATTTGTATTCGGATCATATTCGTAAAAATCCTGATATGGGTTGGTCGCACCCTCACTTCCTCCTCCGAAGAATAGTTTATCCTGAAGACCAAACAGAATCGGAGAATATCTTTCAAAACCAGGAGTTTCAGTCAGCGAGTACCAACTATTAGAGTTACTTGAATACTCAAAAAGTTTACCGATTCCAGTTGGGGTATGTAGATCATAAAGACAAATCTTTTCGTCAATTAAGGTGCCTGCTTGGGCGTATTCTCCAGGAAAGTCTTTTTTGCGACTCCATACGGATTGAATTTTAGTAGGTGAAATAGCTTCTTGTCCGGATACCAAGACCTTAATAAACTCCTCATGATTATTAGGTATAGGAATAACGCCCAACGGAATGATGAGTTCATTATTTGTACCATTCACTTCATTGCCAATTGATTGATCGCCAAGAAAAACCTGATTATTACCACTGACTGGATTAAAATTCTCCCCAGTAATTATTACTTCATCGGTAGAGACTTCTGAAATGAAATCTAATTTTAATGGGTTCACAGAAGTAATTACAGGAGGTGAGAGACTGAAATCAATCGAGGACACAGCTTCGTATCCCTTAAAAGTGATTTTAATTTTAGATTTAGCGATTTCCAATTGATAAGGTATTGTTACCTTAATTTTAGTTGAGGAATATGCTACTATTGGTGCTTCATGTGGTCCAAAGAATACTTTTTGCCCAAGTCCAGATTGCCCAAAGTTCTCACCAGAAATAGAAATCAAGTCCTCAAAGGTTGCCATCATAGGATCAATGCTGCTTATAACAGGGGTTAACAGATTAAATGATAAGTCGCTAATAGTACTTACCCCCCCAAAATCCAATGAAAATTTATTGAGACCCGAATTTAAACCAGCGGGTATGTCAAAATAAAGATCTTGGTCAGTCGATTTTGTTTTCAATACAATACTCTTGCTGCCCATTTTGACAGTACCGGTTGATAGTCTAAAATTCTTAACCTTAAGTTTTACTTCTACATCTACAGTTCCGACATCTGGAATAATTGCTTCCACAATGGGAGATGACAATGTAAAATCTTGGAGGCTTTTGGTTACTTGATCGGCAACTTTTAGGGTGATGTTGGTCTTGGAGGTGGCCAATTCAAACGGAACAATAACTTTTAATTCTGTTGCAGATGTTTTAACCAGAAGTGCAATGGCATCACCAAACTTTACTAAATCATTTTGAGCGTTCTCACTAAAGTATTTCCCTTTAATCAGAATAGTATCTCCCCATATTCCACTTTTAGGAGTAAAATCTTCAATAGTGGGGGCAAATGAACCTTGACTTACAAACTTAACTTCGTTTCCATAAACCAAGTGGTTATCGGATTTGGCGTATGCTCTAACGTAATAAACTTTACCTGCGGCAAGCCCACGATCAATCAGTGTTTCATAAAATCCAACACTCGCCTTGTTCCCTAGCGATATTTTATCTGATGTTTCTAACGTAGGCGAGGAATAAAATGACCATACAAATCCGTGATCAACGATTTCAACATTTGAAAAAAAAATTTCGGCCTGAAGGAGCGCCCCTGTGGCCGAGATGTTAACAACGTTATTGGTTTTTACCCGAGGATATGCACGACTCGTTATTTCCTCTTTGGAACAGGTAATTAGGAGGGAAAGCACCAAAAGAAAAGAAAAAAGTTTTCTCATCTCTATTAAAATCTTATACCTATAATAAAATTGAAATTATTTGAAGTAGAATAGGTTTGTGTGATAGGGCCAATAAAACCATCACACTTTTCAAATCTGATTTCTGTAAATGCTTTGAACTTGCCTGTTATTATTTGGTTGTAACCAACGCTAATCCAAATACCCCTTTGTGGACTTTCTTCAAATTTTGGTATCAGTTCACTTGATTCCACTGTTCCGTTGACCTCAGATTCATTAACAATACGGAAGGATGATTTTGTTGAAACATAACGAACTAAACCGAGCTTAACGTAAGGCGTTCTATTTTCACTAAAAAAATTGAAACGAAAGCCAATAGGAATTTTAATGAAGGACGCATTTAAGAAAATATCGCTTCTTGTTATTTCGTTGAATTGTTTTACCTCGCTGTATCCTTGATATAACTTTTTGACAAACCAAAACTCGGTAACAAAAAATATTTTATCATAAAGTCTGGGTGAGGATAAATCGACCGACAATCCCCCCGTTGCCGAAAGACTGGGGCTGAAAGTATCCGCTTCATAGTTGACCAGTTTGAAATGAGAATTATCAAACCCTGCAAAAGCATTATAAAATGGTTTTATCCAGGGTTGATTTACTTTGTATTCCATTCCCTTATTTCCTTTGCATCTGTTGTAATTCTGAATGAGGTTAGAGAGGTCTTTCTCTTCATACTTCGTTTCGTCAGCCTATAGGTTACAGTCTGATAAAGCATAATTCAGAATACCGACATACTTCAGGTTGGTTTTCACAAAACCCTGCCGAACAACTTCATTGGTGTTTTCTGGCAAAAGGAATAAACTGTCCTTTTCAATGAAATAGAGTTCATTGTACTTTAATAAACTCATAGTACCCTTTACCAATATCTCCATAAAGACTAATTCCTTATTCTTACCGTCTATCATGACTTCTCTCGACTCATGGTATTTATCATTAATGAAACCGTACCCTTTAAGTTCTTCTGGTTTGAATTTGATTTTTTTTTGCCCTCTTTTAAACTTGAAGAGACAGATTTTCGTGGAGAATTTATCAGCACGGTAGTCAACAAAACCTCCAATGGAATCACCATTAGTCTTTATGATAAACCCATTTCTATAATCTCCTTGTGCCAAAGTGAACAATGGCATAAAGCAAATGGTCACAATAATGAATCTCATAATTAAACTACAATCTTAATTAGCACAGCTTTCACAATGCGTTCTCGCTCTTCCCAACTTCCTTTGACAATAGTATATTGAATATTCCTATTGTCCAATTCACTTTTGAATATCTTAAACATTTCTTTTCGTTTTTCATGATCTCCAAGATCGCGCAAGCCATCGGCTACCCACGGCACATCCGGCTCGAACAGAAAGTAGAGATCGTATTTGATTTGCTTTTCAAGTTCATAAAGAATTGGAGGAACAACTTTCAAATAAAGGCGGCAATAAATTTGGGTGGTGATTAAATCAGTATCGCAAAAGAGAACTTTATTAGCTGTTCGGGTTTTTTCAATAACACGTTTGGTTTGAGCGTATCCAATTTTTATAATGTCTTCACTCGTGAAATCATTTGTACTCACTATTTCGCGTGAAACTTCAGGCACGCATTCTGTTTTGTAAAACTCAGCCATGTACCTGGCCATGGTGGATTTGCCAGTGCTCTCTGGTCCATAGAAACAAATTTTCTTTATCGCTTCCATTGCCATCTTACAAATAGTAATCCGAGCAAACAGCCCCCCGCATCGGCAGCAATATCTCCAATATCAAATGAACGATTTGAAATAAAATAATGCTGAATAAACTCCATCATAATTCCATAGAAAAAAAAAGCAATAGAAATCCATATTGATAATTTAACAATTGTTAATTGAAGAGCAGGTTTATGAAACAAGGGCAGGCACCAAAGGAAAATCATCACAGAAAATAATCCAATGTGTATCCATTTGTCTAATTGGATAATAGCAAACCAATCATTTTGCGGCAGCGCTTTGCCTGGAAGACAAAAGGCTATCGAAGAAAGAATGAACCACACAATAGCCGGCCAAAACGATTTGATGGAGATTCTCATGTTGGACGCGTGGCTGTTTTATTTACGTTGTATTCGCGTATCCAGTTCCATAAACCATACGCAGCCAGAAGTGTAAATACAAAATATTCTACACTAAAGAATTTTGCGTCTTTTATGAAGTATAAAACAGTGGCCACCATATCAATAACAATCCATATAATCCAACATTCAATCTTTTTTCGAATCATCAGGAAGGTGGTAATAATACTCATGACTAAAATAAATGAATCAGCATATGGATAAGAGCTTGGTAAATTGAATAGATAGGGAAACAAATCATGAAGATGGCTAGCCAGCTTGCCTATTAAAGATGTTCCGACTATGCCTGCAATGAAAAGCAAAATGAATTCTTTCAATTTCATGCGACTTACTTTCAGTTCTAGCTTGCTGTTCTGTTCTTCCAGCTTTGGATTACCCCATCTCCACCAACCCATAATGTTGGTAATAAAAAAGAAAATCTGGAGAAACATGTCCGGATATAATTGAATCTGATAGTAGAAGAAAAAAGAGAGAGAGACATTTATTATGCCAATTGGCCAGCTCCAGATGTTAGCTTTAGCTGAAAGCCAAACTGCCGCTAATCCTGCTATCACACTAAAGAATTCCAGATAACTTAAGGCGTAGCCTAAGAAGTGAAAGAAGATGTTGTTGATGTCGAAGAAGCTCAAATTCAGAAGTTAGAGTTTAATACACACATTCTTCGCTTCTGTAAAAAAGCGAATGGCTTCCCAGCCTCCTTCTCTTCCGACTCCGGATTGTTTCATGCCGCCAAAAGGTGTACGCAAGTCGCGAAGCAACCAGCAGTTAATCCATATGATGCCGCTCTTTAGTTGATGTGCCACCCGATGTGCACGTTTTAAATTCTCCGTCCAAATGGTAGCGCTAAGGCCATACATGGTTGCATTTGCGCATGTGATCGCATCTTCTTCTTTATCGAAAGGCATAATAGTTACTACTGGTCCAAAAATTTCCTCCTGATTGGTACGACAGTTTTGATTCAATCCTGTAATGACAGTAGGTTCAAGGAAATACCCTTTTTCACATCTTCCCTGAATTTTAATCTGCTTTCCTCCACATAAAATTTTTCCACCTTCTTGTTTTGCCAGTTCAATATAAGAAAGCACCTTGTTCATGTGAGCTTCTGATACCAACGCACCGATCTTTGTCTTTTCTTCCAGCGGATCATCAACGATTAAGGTCTGAGTGCGCTTTACAAACTCTTGCACAAAGCGATCATATAAACTTCTTTCCACAAGAATTCTCGATCCGCATAAACAGATCTCACCTTGATTGGAAAACGAAGAACGGATGGAGGTCTCTACAGCTTGTTCAAAATCACAATCCGAAAATATGAGGTTAGGATTTTTTCCACCCAATTCAAGAGAAAGTTTTTTAAACATAGGCGCAGCTGTAGCGGCAATTTTTTTGCCAGTCACTGTTCCACCCGTAAAAGAGATAACCGGAACGTCAGGGTGTTCAATGATCGCCTGACCAACCTTACCTCCCAGTCCATGAACAATATTTAATACCCCTTTTGGTAAACCGGCTTCTATGCATAATTGTGAAAACAGAAAGGCAGTCATCGGTGTAAGCTCAGATGGCTTTGCCACTACCGTGCATCCAGCTGCCAAGGCAGGTGCAATCTTCCAGGTGAATAAGTAAAGGGGAAGATTCCAGGGCGAAATGCAACCCGCTACCCCAATTGGAGATCGTGTGGTATAGTTGACCGCATCGCCTTCCATCAGATGCGATTCTGATGCGAAGTGCATGGCCGCAGTGGCATAGAATTTAATATTGGCCGATGCCCGAGAAATATCCATCGACTTGGCCAACGTAACTGGTTTGCCATTATCAATAGATTCAGCCAGAGAAAGCTTTTCAAAATCGCGATCAATAAGATCGGCTATTTTTAATAGTATAAAAGTCCTTTTGTCTAATGGCATTGAAGACCACTCAGGGAATGATGCTTTGGCGGCACTAACTGCCCGGTCGACATCTTTTTCATTTGAATCAGGAATGAGACTATATACTTTTCCTTCCGCGGGGTTGTAGTTATCCAAATACTCATTAGATAATGGACTAACTAATTCTCCGTTGATGTAGTTGAGTATTTTTTGCATGGCCAATGTAGTCTATAAGCTTCCTGTCCGTCCACCATCCACAGGAAAGTTAATGCCATTGATGTATCCAGCTGCCGGACTTGCTAAGAAAGCCACCGCAGCAGCAACTTCAATTGGTTCTGCAATTCTTCCAACGGGAATTTCGGCAATCATTTCCTGCGTGGTTTCTTCAATTGATTTTTTTGACTTTTCTGATTTGGATTTAATGATAGTTTCTAACCGACCTGT
>JANOQK010000389.1:0-3275 GCA_031414855.1 Bacteroidia bacterium
AAAAGAAGTCGCGCTGTCAGATAATGAGGGAAACCGCGAGGTACTAGCTAATATTAATGAGGGTACCTATGAAACCAGTTCAACCGGAATTCGCGGAAAGATTGGGAATGTTTACACGCTTCATGTGGAACTGTATGATGGTAGAATTTACGAATCAACTCCTGATACTCTCTTCGCCTCAGGCAGTGTAGATAGTGTATATCATTCCTTTAAAGAAGAAAAGTCAGCAAATGGGGCTTCCGTCTATTCATTTGATATTTTATTCAACTCCTCGACCTCAACAAAAAATAATTACAATTTTTTATGGAAATTCACTGGCACTTTTCAGTCTGATACACATCCGGAACTGAGAGATATTGTTAACCGCGCAGCACCCTGTATAAATGGCAAATGTAATTTCTATGAGCTATGCAGCGGCATTCGAAATATTACTGTTTTTAATGATCTCCCCCGAGCCCAATTTGTAAGAGTAGCACCTTGCACCTGTTGCACTTGCTGGTATGACCTATTCAATAACGTACCTATACTCAGTGATGGTCAATTGGTGAGGGGTGATCGATTTACAGCGATAAAGGCATACAACTTACCCCTCAATCAATGGATTTTTCAGCATAAAGTGTATGTAACCGTGACACAATTGAGTTTATCGCGGCAGGCTTTTGCCTTTTGGAAAGGTATAAAAGATCAAAAGATAGCCGCAAACAGTCTATTTCAGCCAATTTCCGGGCGCATACCTGGCAATTTTATACAGATCAGCGGGCCAGAAAAACCTATTGAAGGTTTGTTTTATGCAACTTCAATTGCAAGCAAAACTATTCTAATAAGGCGAGAGGACGTGCCGAATCAAAGGATTCTGCCACCAGCACCCTACCCACCATGGGCGGAGAGCTGTTTAACACTATTTCCAAATGCAACCACTCAAAAGCCAGTTTTTTGGGAAGACTAAGAACTATGAGGACACTACTAGCTATTCTATTGGTTCTTTTAGAAGTGGAATGTGTCTTACCTTGTAAAAACCCTAACGATAGCTCACTATATGACTAAGATGATAACAAATACCTTTTCGTTTAAATTTAAGATGATGAGTTGGTGCATCCTCACTTTTGTTTTTTTTGCAGCTCTCCCCATTGACTTCTTACAAGAATTAGAACAAAAATATGGCGCGCATATTGAAAAATATCCGACTGCGAAAATCAATCTCATATTTAATCAACCGACCTATGCTCCTGGCGATACGGCTTTCTTTTCTGCCTGGTATGTCAACGAAGAACTATTGGCATTAAGAGGAGATCATATTGTAAGACTGGATCTGGTAAATGGAAATGGCATTACCATGCAAAAAATGCGCTTCAAAGTAAAAAATGGAAGGGGAAGCAATCAAATGGCTCTCCGGGCTGACCTACCCCCAGCAGAATACAAATTTGTTGCCTATACGGATTGGATGAGAAATTTCGGTGAGCCTTGGTTTTACCAAAAGCGAATTCAAATAGTTTCAAGAAAAAAACTTCAAGTACAAGAAGCACCTGACCATGTTGTTACTTTTTTTGCAGAAGGTGGCAATCTTATCGAAGGCATAGATAATAAGGTGGTTGTATTAGGTCCCGCCTCCAGTGCATTAACGGTAAGAGATTCCAACCACTCAGAAGTGGCCAAAGTATCACTTGATTCAACTGGTATGGGGAGTTTTTACATTGTTCCTAAACCCGATCAAACTTACTATACAAATTGGCCCACCGTTGAAAAAAAATGGGTGCTGCCAAAGGCCGTTCACGATGGCCTTTCTGTAAAAATTGAACTAAAGGACACTTGTGAAATACTACTATCACTTCCAGCTAACTCGAAATGGATCAACACGGAATTATATTCAATCGTAACCTCGAGAGGCAAGATAGTTGCGAGAAAAAAAGTGATCATTAAAGCAAACGAGACGTATCGGTTTCAAATTCCTATTCTGGAAAAATCGGGTGCTTATCATCAACTATTTGTCATTGATGCAAGTGAGGGGGTTATTGCGGAACGGGTATTTGTACCCTATCAAACAAATAAAGTATCTACAACACTTAAAGTATCGCCCACGGCAAACCAGCGGCAAAGTATTTCATTCACAGTTGGCTTAGTGGATAACTTAGACTATCCAGTAGAATCCGACTTAAGTATTACTGTCTTGCAAAAAAATCTTTTTGCTGATTATCATTCATACAATAGTTTCAATTTGTCGGACTTACCCGATGTTATGGACAGGGCAGCAAAATTTGGGTTTAAAAATTTATCTGCCCTAAACGATTTTTTGATTACCCAAAAATGGCATCGAACCAACTGGAATGCTATCCTGGAAAATAAGACACTGACGATGCCCTATCCCTTCCAAAGTTTGATCACCCTCACAGGACATATTGCTTCCAAAACATCTGGCACGGCCCCACCGGATTCAACTACAGTTATCAGCTATCTCCAAAAGAATACCATTGGTTATGAAGGTTATACGAAAAAGGGAAACTTCTCGGTACCAATCATTTTTGATTTTTGGGGAGATGATCAGATTTTTTGCACGCTTCAGCATAAATCAAAAAATCTTGATAACGACTACATCATATACCTTGACAAAGATTCCATCCACTTGAAGGACAGATGGGTTTCTACAGAAACGTCACAAAAATCAAATTATGGAGAATTCGCTTTCAACAAACAAATCATTTTGAAGTCATATTCCTTTTTCAATAGCAAGCCAACCACCAGTGCAACTGACGAGGGAGTTAATAGTGTGTTGGAAGAAGAATTCCTAGGTGCGGATGCCAGTATCAATATCGCAGACTATGTCATATTTCCAACCATGGAGGACTTACTTCGTGAGGTGGTTCCGTTTGTGCAATTTCAACAAAAAGGAACCCGCAAAACTATTAAGATGTCGTATCGCTATGAAAAATCTGTAAAGATCTTTAAAGACGATCCTCTCTATATTATCGATGGGCTTATGAGCAAGAGTACAGCCTACTTTTTATCTATAAAACCTGAGCAACTTATTTCTTTAAAAATCATTAACAACCCAAATAAGCTAGGTCAACTTGGAAAACTTGGGGAGAATGGAATCATATTTGTCGAGTCTAAGAAACGAAATCTGGGGGAGGTAACGGAAAACAACATCTTTAAAATAGCCGGTCAAAGCAGACCATCTGTTTTTTACTCGCCAGACTATTTAAAACCAAAGCCAAATGAAAGGATTCCTGATTTCCGCTCTACCTATTTTTGGGTACCCTCTCTAAAGACTGACAGGTCTG
>JANOQK010000390.1:0-4214 GCA_031414855.1 Bacteroidia bacterium
GCGTGCCATTGATGCGGGTTACTCTTCCATCGATCATCTGGATGGATTTGTTGAAGGAATGGTTCCCAATGCCGAAGCGATGATGGAACAACAGGTAGGTCTCTTCGGTATGTTTCTGGCTGATCAAGCTGACCTAACCCAGATGCCAAAACTTATGAAGGGTCTTAAAGAAAAAAACATCTGGGTGGTTCCAACGCAATCATTGGCCGATCGTTGGTTTGCACCAAACTTCACAGGAGATAGTTTCAAAAGCGATCCCGACTCCAAATACATGAAAGCAGAAACTGTCAAACAATGGATTGACAGCAAGAATAATTTGATGGCGAATGAATTATATAAAGCCGACAAAATCGAAAACTATATCAGGCTTCGAAGAAAATTAATTTACGAATGCCAGAAGAGTGGTGTTGGATTACTCCTCGGCTGTGATGCCCCGCAGATATTTAACGTGCCAGGTTTCTCAACACACAATGAACTACAGTATTTGGTCGCATCGGGCTTAACTCCTTATGAGGCCCTGAGAACAGGAACTGTTAATGTTGCTACTTATTTGAACCTACCCAATTCTGGAGTAATTAAACCAGGCGCAATGGCAGATCTTATTTTAATTGCTGGAAACCCCCTGACAGATATTAGTCAAACCAAGAAGGTAGAAGGTGTAATGCTTCGTGGTCAATGGTTGTCTAAAGCCTACATTGACAACGGACTTAAAAAACTCGAGAAATAAATAAAAAGGCTACCTGGTTACAGGTAGCCTTTTTTTCTTTGATGAATGAGTTTTAATTCATTTTGAATGATAAACCGACTAGGTATAGTCCACCTATTTTATCTGTACCGTAATATTCTCTTGAATTATTGTTTAATGCATTCCGAGCGTTTACAAATCCACTAAGTTGTTGAGTAAGATTGTAAGAAGCTTTGAAGTCCACTAAGAATTTACCTTTTACGTCAAAGTTTACAGGAACACGATTGCCATCTCTACCATATTGCACATGAGAGGCAAAATAATATCCGTTAAGATTGAAGTTTAATTTCTTTCCGGGCTTATAGTTCAGGTAATAGCCGCCATAGTAAGTAGGTGTACTTTTATGAGTATCATCTGTTGTTGCCGTGGAGTTATCATAGCTATCCAAAACTTTGTAAGCTTTAGTTTGCTGAATAGTTAAGAATGGCTTGAACTGAAACTTTTCATTAGGAACAAAGTTTATACCAATGGTGGTGCCTAATTGGGAAGCTGTTGTTGGGATATTTTCAAATTGTTCAATGATTCTTGGATCAGCAAAGTTTCCATTGAAACCTTTAAAAATCAGAGCGGAAAGATTTTCAATTTTTTGAGAGAAAACGTCCAAATCCAGCTGAAGATTTTTAGTTATCTGACTTCTGTATCCAAATTCAATCATATCAACGGTAGATAAATTTAGATTTTGATTAGCCAATCTTGAATAGGTCGCATTTACCCCGGGTGCTATGGCGTTAGGAACGATGATATTCAGATCCAGAAAGTTGTTTCCGATAAATGATCCGCTATTTGATCTCGTAAAAGCCGCACGCAGCAGGTTTTTTGGGTTGAGTTTATAGGTCGTTGCAAATTCATATGCCAGATATGTTTTGTTAGGCACGGAGAATTTATCAGCACGAACCGCAGCAATAATCCTTAAATTTTCAATCGGTTTGATATCGGTGCGCAGAAATGCTGAACTTGTATTGATCGTTACCTTCTTTCCGTTCAAGAATACAGAGCCGTCCTTCACGTAATCAGCATCTCCATAACCGGCATATTGATAATTCACACCAGGCACAATAGTTACTTTTTTGCCTGCATTAATTTCATATTCGGCAAACACATCAGCCACCTGATAATCGTATTGATTTGGAGGTGAGCCAACATTTAAATTGTCATGACCATTTAAGTATGAAGAACGAAGTGTCAGCCCGTAGACTTTTCCTGAAAGGTTGGCGTACTGACTTTGGGTTTGACTGGTAGTAAAAGGAGTATTGTTTGCACCGCTTAAGAAATTCTTTTGCACTTCAGAAGTCTGAAGACCAAGGCTAAGATCAAATGCGACCTGCTCATTTGCTTTAAAGTTAAAAAAGCTATTCACACCAACTTTCTTCATAGATCGTTGATAATTTGGATATTCTTCTGTTGGGGTAGATGTAATTTGATCAACAGGTAAATAGTCTCCAGTTGCAGGATTAAAGTAGGTATCGTCAAAACGATCTCTTTGTTGATAATTGGTTGATAATCCAAAACTGAATTTCTCACTTACCGATTTACCGAAAGAACCGTTGGCAAGCATAGTTGAAGGCGTGCCATATTGTAAGGAGGCATTTGCAAATGTTTTACCTGCAATACGCTTAGTAATAATATTGATAACTCCAGTTACAGCATTAGGGCCAAATAATGGGGCAGATGGACCTCGTACGATTTCAATGCGTTCAACATCATTCAAGTCAACTGGTAGCGTCTCCCAAAATGTACCACCGAGATTGTGGTTGAAAACAGGGCGGTTGTCAATCATTACTAATGTAGAAAGATTCGATTTGGTATAATCTTCACTTCTCCTTAACAGGTTATCAAATCCACGAATATGAATATCATAAATACCATTGGTTTGCTGACGAACAATGACGCCTGGCGCTAGCCTAAGCGCCTCCATAATGCTGGTGGAACCTGCCTTTTCAATGTCGGCCTGAGTGATAGTATAGCTGGAAAGAGGTGCATCAAAAAGTGTCTCATCTTTCTTAGAGGCCGATTGGATGGGAATATTCATCAATTCTTCCAACGAGAGCTCATAAATATCTTCGTCTTTCTTTTGTTCAGCTTCCTGAGCAAATGCTGGTGCTGAGAGGAGAGCCAGCCCTAGACATGCTAAATAGTAAAATTGTTTTTTCATAAAATGTTTTGTTTTTGTGGTGCACAAAATTTGTCAATCCATTTTTTTCAATAATCAGAAATGTTGTCCAAATCTTACATTCATCAGATTATATGACCCTTTAGCTCGGTAAATGGGATAATTTTTTGACCTTCTATTTAGGAATGATTCACCAGAAACCGTTTGCAACGGCTAAATACATACTTTGTATGGAGCCTAATGTGCGTTAGACTGAGGTGTAAATAATTTTAAAAGTCACGTGGGGGTGCCAGCCTATTCGCTTGTCTTTATGGTATACAAACAATAAAAAAGACATGAAAACACATTTTAATTTATTTATGCTGGTTGGATTTCTAAGTATAGGAATTGTAGCCAACGGACAAGATCAAATGGAAACCATATTTGGACCGGCTAAGCCTGGCTCCGTTACTGGTTATGGGGCCTTGTCAAATAAATTTACTTATCTGGGCGACAGCTATGCTAACCTCGTTGAAATGTATGGTGGCGTATTTATCAATAAAAAATTTATGATCGGCTTAAGCGGAGCGGGCTCTACCAACTTCATCCCGGTTCCCTTTCAGTATAGTATGGATCCTTCACGAAGAATGAGCTATCAATACGGTCAGATGGGTTTGGTTACGGAGTATGTTATGGGTTCTCAAAAAGCTTTTCACGTAGCATTCAGCCTTTTTGCTGGCAGTGGCTTCACCATGCAGTATGAGCGACCTGAGTGGAATCAGTATGATTACAATTACGATAACTACGAATATTTTGGAGGCGGAGAAGATTTCTTTTTCGTAGCAGAGCCAGGTGTGCAACTAGAGATCAATGTATTCAGATGGATGCGATTTAGCCCAGGTGTTTCTTATCGTGCTTCATTTGGTAGTTCAGCAGTGGGCTTAACTGATTCTGATTTGAGTAAAGTAAGTTACAATGCCACATTAAAATTCGGCAAGTTTTAAATTGTAAGAAGAGGGCGTCTCAAAAGTTACCTAACGATGGAATGTCATTTCGGCCATCGAGCCGGAATAACGTTCAGTCTGGCTGTAAAGGGATCAAGGCCCAAAGGCCTTGATAACAAAGGACTTTTGAGGCGCCTCATTTTTTTTAAATCCTTTCGTTAGCTTTAGCACTTGAAGCTGACCATTTGATCTCTCTTTTTTCTTTTCAACTTTCGTATACAAGTCTCGCGCTCGTTATAGTGGTTGCCCTTTTCATTGGCATGGCCAAGACAGGTGTGCACGGTGCAGGTATGATGTCTGTACCCATCCTAGCAAATGTTTTTGGAGGCCAGCTTTCGAGCGGTATCATGCTTCCTATTTTAGTCTTGGCCGATGT
>JANOQK010000391.1:0-9646 GCA_031414855.1 Bacteroidia bacterium
CGTGCATTACTTGATAATGAAGTTCCAGCATTTAACAAACAATTGTGGGAAGCTGGAATAGGTGCTGTTTGGATTGAAGAACTGACCATTCTGCATCTAACTCCTTTAGCCGATCGAGTGTAGGCTTAGTCACCTTAGGAATATCACTTTCTGTGTGATTAATCATGAACAAATAATTTGCGGTAAACTTATTTGGGAAATTCTCCACATCATCATACGCTTTTGACTTCCGCTGAACCATCTCTTCATCCCACTGCTTCATTCGCAGACTTAATGCCACGCCTTGTTTTTTAAGGGAACTAAATTTTTCATCTGCAGCTAAGGTGGATAATACATGATCGAGCTGTTCGCGTTTGCTATGCAGCGTATTTACCAGTTGGTGCATCTTAACTGCTTCCGCTTCCATGGTGCTCATCAGGGAATGATACTCCTGATACGTCTTTGAATCTGTTGGATAAAGTGGATTAGGAAGTATTTCAAAATTAGTTGCAGCCGTCAAATCACCCACTTTCATTGTTAGAGAATATTTGCCTGGTGAAGCCTTATGTCCACGGTAACTGCTTTCGACATACACATTAGGCACTCCAGCCATAGTTGGATATCGCATATTCCAAACAAAGCGATTAAGTCCTTTCAACTTAGGTAAGGCAGGATCAGCAGGAGGTGCACCATCATAGCTTTGATAGGTGCTATCCTTAACGGAGGTAAAAGAACGAACAAGGTTTCCTTGTGTATCCTTGATTTCCAGTATTACTTTTTCGGTAGCCTTGATCTCAGGAAGTTGATAATAAATGACAACGCCAGTTGCTGGGTTAACCCCGTACTCCGGATGACTACCATTAAATTCAGGTGATGATCCATCCAACTGACTGTAACCATTCAGCAACATTGCGTCCTCCGGCTGAAGCAAGGTCAACCCTGATACCTCATTTTTATATTGACGCACCAGACCAATATCATCCAACACCCAGAACGATCTTCCCGAAGTAGCAGCAATCAAATCTCCTTGATGAACCCGAAGATCCATTATTGGGGTGATCGGTAAATTCAGTTGAAACGGAGACCATTCCTTACCTCCATTCCAGGATATAAATACGCCTAACTCTGTACCGGCAAAGAGTAAATCTTTACGCTTGTTGTCTTCTCTTACAACCCGAGTGAATGCGTTACCTGGAATACCCGAATTTATTTTTACCCAGGTCTTACCGTAATCGGTAGTCTTAAATAATCCCGGTGTATGATCATTAAATTTGTAACGTGTAGTTGCAATGTAAGCCGTAGCGCGATCGAAAGGAGATACTTCAATAGCATTGATGAGACATTCCTGCAAACCTGCTGGAGTTACGTTCTGCCAACTTGCTCCGTTGTCTCTGGTCACATACACCAATCCATCATCACTACCTGTCCAAATCACTCCTTTCTCATGGGGAGATTCGATTACATAACTAAGGGTTCCATAATTTTCGGCACCTACCGCTTCGTTTGTATAAGGCCCACCACCCTTACCTTGTTTGTCTTTTTCATTACGAGTGAGATCGGGTGATGCTTCCGTCCATGATACGCCCATATCCGTTGTTCGCAGTAGATACTGAGATCCATGATAATAGGTATTGGGCTCGTGTTTAGACCATATAATAGGTGCATTCCAATTGAACCTATATTTTATATCCTTTGCATCTCTGCCCAGATATTGGATAGGTGCAGCCATAATATTGGTTCCTGCTTTTGCCTTTGTGTCCAATACATCAATGGTTCCTTGATAGCTGCCACCCAAAACAAAACGTGGATCGTCTGGATTGAAAGCAAGAAAAGCACTTTCACCTCCGGCTGAGGATGTCCAGCTTGATGTAGTGATTCCACCGCTATTCAACTCACGATTTGAAATAATCACGGATGAATTATCCTGTTGGCCAGCATATATGTTATACGGAAACTGGTTATCAACATTGATTCGATAGAATTGAGCCGTAGGCATGTTGCTTTGAAGCGACCACGTTTTTCCAAAGTTCACGCTAATCGATGCACCCCCGTCATCGGCAATGACCATATTTTTCGAGTTCTGTGGATTGATCCACAGGTCGTGATGATCACCGTGTCTACTATTAATATTTTCCCAGGTTTTTCCTCCATCTAATGATCGCATGGCAGGGGCGCTCAGCACATAAATTGTATTTTCATTTTGGGGATCGGTGAATAACTCAATATAGTACCAAGCTCGTTGGATAAGCCGATGATCATTTGTAACACGTGACCAATTTTTTCCGGCATCGTTCGAAACAAACAAGCCTCCTAATTCTTTATCGGAATCACTCTCAAGAAGAAGATAAACCTTGTTGGAATTAGCGCGACTAACCGACACCGCCATCTTACCCAATTCCTTCGGCAGACCGTTGTGAATTTTCTCCCATGTCTCACCCGAATCTGTTGATTTATAAAGTCCGCTTCCAACCCCTCCACTGATTACTTTCCACGGTAGCCTTCCATACTCGTTCATGGCCGCATACAGGATTCGGGGATTGTTCATATCGAGTGATAACTCAACACAACCCGTTTTGTCATCTACATATAATGTTTTCTTCCAGGTAATGCCACCATCATTTGATTTATACACACCTCGGTCTTGATTTTTGCTATACAATGCGCCTTGTGCAGCAACATAAACGATGTTCGGGTCTTTAGGATGGATAGCGATACGCGAAATATGTTGCGTTAAATCCAAACCCATTTTTTTCCAGGACTTTCCGGCATCTGTTGATTTATAAACGCCATCTCCATGATGTGTCATAACACCGCGCACTGCATGCTCGCCCATACCAACGTAAACTACATTTGGATCACTCTCAGAAACCGAGACAGCTCCTACAGATCCTGTTTTGAAATATCCATCCGAAATATTATTCCAGGTAATACCAAGATCATCAGTTTTCCAAAGGCCGCCACCTGTTGTGCCCATGTAATAGGTATTAATATCACCGACAACACCTGTTGCTGTATTTGATCTTCCTCCTCTAAACGGACCGATACTTCTCCATTTAACCGGTTTGTAGTAATCGTTAAGATCTGTTGCTGATGGAACTACAGTTTTGATTGATTGGGTTTTGCTTGTTTGTGCCGAAACACTAGCAAACAAGAAGACTGACAAAGTAAGGAGCAGAATTTTTCTCATTTGATGGAGTATTTAACTTTTTTGAAATATAAAAATATTTGCTTGCCAAATCAGGATTAATATGATCAGTTAACCTGATACGGTTTGATCGGTAAGGCTGAGTAGGTGACACAAGATGCTGCGCCTCTACTGTTTAATTACACCTAGCTCTTTCCCAACTTCTGTGAAGGCCTTTATCGCTTTGTCGAGATGATGCCTGTCATGCGCTGCAGAGATTTGCACTCGTATCCGGGCTTGTCCTTTGGCCACAACTGGAAAGAAAAATCCGATTACATAAATTCCTTTCTCCAAAAGCTTCGAAGCAAATTGTTGTGCCAGCGGTGCTTCATATAGCATAATCGGGATTATAGGATGTTCACCTGGCTTGATTGCAAACCCAGCCTTTGTCATATTCTCCCTGAAGTATTTGGTATTCTGTTCCAACTTATCACGAAGTGCAGTTGTCTCTGACAACATATTGAAGACTTCAATCGATGCACCGGTAATAGAAGGTGCCAATGTATTCGAAAATAAATAAGGGCGCGACCGTTGACGCAGTAACTCAATGATTTCTTTGCGTCCTGAAGTAAAGCCACCAGAAGCTCCACCCAACGCTTTGCCCAATGTACCGGTGATGATATCCACCCTGCCCATCACACCTCGATATTCAGGAACACCGCGACCCGTCTTTCCAATAAAACCGGATGAATGACATTCATCCGTCATGACCAACGCTTCGTACTGATCGGCCAGGTCACAAATCTTATCCAGCTCTGCTATAGTTCCATCCATTGAAAACGCACCATCAGTTACGATAATGATTTGCTTCGCTCCGGCTTTCTTCGCATCGTCCAGTTGCGTTTTCAAATCATTCATATCGTTGTGTTTGTAGCGATAACGCATAGCCTTACACAATCGCACACCATCAATAATGGAAGCATGATTCAACTCATCGGAGATAATGGCATCATCAGCGCCAAAGAGTGGCTCGAACACACCACCGTTGGCATCAAAAGCTGCCGCGTAGAGAATAGTATCTTCTGTCCCCAAAAAATCAGAAATTTTTTTTTCAAGCTCTTTGTGAATATCCTGCGTACCGCAGATAAATCGCACGGAAGACATGCCGAAGCCATGTGTGTCAATTGCCTTCTTGGCAGCAGCAATCACCCGGGGATGAGAGGAAAGTCCTAAATAGTTATTCGCACAAAAATTAATAACCTCTTTCCCATCCAGTGTCTTTATATCTGCTCCTTGTGGAGTAGTGATGATTCGTTCTTTTTTGTAAAGGCCAGCCTCACGGATAGAGTTAAGTTCTTTTTCTAAAACAGGTTGTAATTTATTATACATAGCTTATTTCATTTTAGGTCTGAAAACAGGTTTTGCCCCAACAGGTTTTTGTTCAGGGCTTTTTGATTCTGAGTTGGCCTCCGTTTTTATCGGCTCAGAAATATTTTTCAAGGGATACTTCCTTCGTATGGGATTGATTAGATAAAGCTTTTGTGCTGTAAAACTCACAGGACTTAACTCTACGAAAATAGTATTCCATTCCAACCAACGTTCAGGTTCGTTGGTCTTGAAGGCCGATGTATCTATTTTTTTCTCAATTAGGTAATCTTCAAAATTCATTATTCTACCAGGCTATTATCATCTTGCTGCAAGCTACAAGCTTTTAGGAAAATTTGCTCACAGCAAATGGCTTGTAGCTAGTGACCTTTTTCCATTAACTTCGCCCCCGCATTCGATTTAGGCATGAAGAAAACTAAGATTTTGCTCATTGGAGCTGGCGGACAATTGGGTTCTGAACTCACCCAGGGCCTCTGGAATATTTACGGAAAGGACAATGTGATTGCCTCCGACATCAAAGATGCTCAAGGCATTTTAAAAGAAGGGCGCTATGAAAAGTTTGACGTGATGCAACGCGACAAACTTTTTGAATTAATAAAGAAAAACGAAATCACACAGATCTATCATTTAGCCGCTTTGCTTTCCGCTACTGGCGAAAAGGATCCTCGTTGGGCTTGGAAGTTGAATATGGAAAGCTTACTCTTTGTATTTGAGGCAGCGCACGAATTGAAATTAGATAAAGTGTATTGGCCAAGTTCCATAGCAGCCTTCGGGCCAACAACTCCGAAACAAAATACACCTCAGGATACCATCATGGATCCCTCCACAGTGTATGGTATCACCAAGTTAGCCGGTGAACTTTGGTGTGAATATTATTTCAGAAGATATGGTGTGGATGTTCGTAGTCTTAGATATCCTGGTTTAATCGGATACAAGACCCCTCCGGGGGGTGGCACAACAGATTACGCTGTTGATATATATTTCAAAGCCATAAAAGAAAAAAAATACGAATGCTTTTTAGCTGCTGATACCTATTTACCCATGATGTATATGGATGATGCTGTAAAGGCCACTTTGGATTTAATGGAAGCCCCTGCCGAAAAAGTGAAAGTGCGCACGAGCTATAACATTGGCTCAATGAGTTTTTGTCCAGCACAAGTTGCCTCCACCATCAAAAAACATATTCAAGATTTTTCGATCACTTACAAACCAGATTTTCGACAAGCCATTGCGGATTCCTGGCCAAAATCAATCGATGACTCTGCCGCGCGAGCAGACTGGGGCTGGAAACATAAGTTTGGATTGGAGGAGATGACAGAAGATATTTTAAAGAATCTGGAATCGAGTCCTCAATATCTTAATCATTGAACTTACCTGACAACAAACCGCTCCACTTTTACGAAATCATCGGAAATAATCTTCGCATAGTAGATTCCGCCCTTCAAAGGGTTTGTAAATGAAATACTCTGAGAATAATCAGAAGGATCATACTCTCCTACAATATTGCTAAGGTTATCGAAAATAATAATTTTCGAGTTTCCATATGGAGTGAAGTTCAATGAAAAACCTAGTGAAGTACCATCCGATGGATTGGGCGATATCATAAAACTCTTCTCTCCCGAAAAATCCACTGCAATTACTTTGAAATATTCAGTATAGTAATCGAAATCAACCGATTTGAGACGATAGTAATTTTTACCGATTAGCGGTTTTTCATCTACTAAACTATAGTCATTTCTAACATTGGAGGTACCGTGGCCTGTAACTTTTCCTATGCTCATAAAATCTATTGCATCGGCAGAACGCTCTACATCAAAATAGTCGAAGTTTAGTTCGGAGGCTGTCGACCAAGAAAGAGCTATCCTGCTTAAGTCTGTTCTCCCTACAAAACTTGATAGTGTAACAGGCAAACCTTGCCCTGTACATATTCCTCCTCCCGTGCAATTGGTAGCTGTGAATGTTGGACAACTTCCATCAGAAGAGCAGGTGGTACTACCACCACCTGTTACTGTTCCTGCAGTAATTGTACCCGTACCATCAATGTCGATTGCACGGCCACCAAAATCCAAAGTTCCTGGAACAACTAGTGCTCCAGATGGACCGTTTACTATTAGGCTTTTTGGGTTAGGATTTCCTGCAAATATTAAATTTGTAGCAGTGAGTGTAAATCCATTGAGTATTTCAACTAGTCCTGAATTTGATTGTAAGGTTATAGTGAGAGTTCCGTTTATAGTGATATTGCCATTAATTTTAAGTGTAGTACCATTTCTTACAGTAATCGAGTAATTGCCAGTTAGGGTATAGTTGCTTCCCGCTTCGCAGTTTACAAAGAATGTATAATTAGAATCATTTGAAGCAGTTGTACAGGTTTGAGAAAATGCTGAGTAATTGCTCAGCAGAATGATCGCAGCGAGTAATACAATAAGACGTAATCTCATTTTTTTAAATATTTTAAGAACTTCAAAATTACAATTTTCCAGACATTAGTCATTAGCAAATTCAGACAACAACTGCGCCTATAAGCTATTTGTATCAAAATTAATGCAATTAATGATCATTTTGTGAGTGGGCCGATCCACTAAATTTTACATAGTCGGATTCAAGACCAAAATCAAATATATTTAATCCGTTCATTTACATAGTTCTTCATGTCTAAACTCAAACAACTAGCAGGCGAAACAGTTCTCTACGGTCTGGGCAGCATTTTGCCTAGAATGCTCAATTTCCTGCTGGTGCCACTTCATACAATTGATGTTTTCAGCCTGGCCGAATATGGTGTGGTTACAAAACTGTATGCGTTTGTAGCTTTTATCAATATCGTGTTCATGTTTGGTATGGAAACGGCATTTTTCCGTTTTGCCACCAAACCTGGCGCAGATGCCAAGCGGATCTTTAATTTGGCGCAAACAAGCGTGCTGTTAATTAGCGTGCCGCTTTCTGTCATATTCATTATGTTTTCTACTCCTATAGCTTCCTCATTTAGGGTGGAGCAACATCCAGAGTTTATTACCTGGCTTACGATAGTGATGTTGACCGATGCTGCTGTGGCCATTCCGTTTGCAAGGCTTAGGCTCGAAAAAAAGGCAATGCAGTTTGCTTCAGCTAAAATTATTAACGTGCTGATCTTGCTTGTACTCAATTATTATTTCTTAAAGATCAATTACGATCCGGCTATCAATGTGGGTTATGTCTTCCTGGCCAATCTGATCGCCAATGCATTTTTCCTGCTTTTCTTTTTGAGAACCTTATTGAGTTGGAGACCTGCCTATGATAAGGAGATTTCACCAGTGATGCTTCAATACGCGTACCCGGTGATGCTAACAGGTGTAGCCGGCATGACCAACGAAATGTTTTCAAGGCTAACATTGGAGTGGTGGTTACCGGATAATTTCTATAAAGCGCTTTCCAAAAAAGATGCACTTGGTGTTTTTGGAGCCTGCTATAAGTTTGGCGTCTTTATGCTTCTGGGCGTGCAGGCGTTTCGTTATGCGGCCGAACCCTTCTTCTTTTCTAATGCCGTTGATAATAACTCACCAAAGCTTTTCGCTAAAATAAATCATTACTTCGTGATCACCTGTTGCATTGTGTTGCTAGGCATCAGCATCAATCTTGATATTCTAAAATATTTCATCGGTGAAGACTTTTGGATTGGCCTATCCATTGTTCCTATTCTATTAGTTGCTTATTTATTTCTGGGTGTGTACTACAATTTTAGTGTTTGGTTCAAACTAACGGATAAGACTTATTATGGAACATGGATAACGGTTGGTGGGGCGGTAATCACCATTGCTGCAAACTACTTTCTTATTCCCATAATGGGCTACACGGGCAGCGCGTGGGCTGCATTATTATGTTACTTCAGCATGACGGTTGCCTGCTACGCTACCGGCCAAAAGTTTTATGCCATTCCCTATAAAATTATTCAGAGTCTGATCTATCTTATGGCAACTTTACTTTTGATCTACTCCGTTAACTTAATCGAAATTCCCCACCAGGGAAAGGCAATAGCATTTCACATTCTAATCATTCTCCTTTTTATAGGCGCTGTCTATTTTGTTGAGCGAAAAAAATTAAGACAAGAAACCTGATCCGATTCTTTGTTTGGGGATTACTCCCTATTTTAGAAGTTTCTTACAAACATTTTTTAACATCGCATTCATATGAATATCGTTATCCCCATGGCCGGTTTAGGCAAGCGCTTAAGACCACATACGCTTACCACAGCAAAACCGTTGATCCCTATTGCCGGCAAGCCCATGGTTCATCGATTGGTAGAAGATATTGCAAAAGTTTGTCCTGAAAAGATCAATTACATAGGCTTTATCGTACACCCCGGTTTTGGTAAACAAGTGGAAGATGATTTGAAAGAGGTCGCAAAAGCTGTAGGTGCAGAAGGAAAAATCTATTATCAAGAACAAGCACTCGGAATTTCACATGCTTTACTTTTCGCGAAAGAATTGTTTCAGGGTAAAGTCATTGTCGCATTTGCCGATACGCTTTTCAAAGCCGACTTTAAACTAGATACATCACGCGATGGAACTATTTGGGTGCAGCAGGTGGAGAACCCTTCTCAATTTGGTGTTGTAAAGTTAAATGCCAACGGAGAAATTACTGAACTGATTGAAAAGCCCACTGCATTTGTCAGCGATCTGGCAATCATAGGTATCTACTTTTTTAAAAAAGGAGAAATGCTGCGCGATGAAATGCAATATCTCATTGACAATGACATAAAAGAAAAAGGTGAATTTCAGTTAACAACAGCCCTTGAGAATATGAAAAAGAAAGGTGCTTTGTTCATTCCAGGGCAAGTAAAAGAGTGGCTGGATTGTGGCAACAAAGATGTTGTAATTCAAACCAATCAACGGTACCTGGAATTTATTAAAGATCAGCCCTTGATCTCCACCACAGCAAAGTTGATTAACTCAGTTATCATTCCACCTGTTTTCATTGGCGATGATGTTGTGATCGAAAACTCTGTTATCGGACCTCACGTATCTATTGGCGCCTACACCAAGGTGAGGGATTCACGTATTTCAAACTCTATTATTCAAAAAAATTGTTCTCTGAATACAGCTATTCTTCGCAATAGCTTATTAGGAAATTTCGTTAATTTTGAGGGCGCATCCGAAGATCTAAGCCTCGGAGATTATAGCACCT
>JANOQK010000392.1:0-2529 GCA_031414855.1 Bacteroidia bacterium
GGAAAGAAAGCACCGGCAAAATCTGGCGGATCGACACGAATGGTCAGGCAGTCCTATTGGCAGAAGGTATGGGCACAACGAATGGAATAGAATTAAGTCCGGATGAGAAAATATTGTATGTGAATGAAAGTGTGCAACGCAAGATTTGGGCATTTGATGTGGATGACAACGGTAACATCAGCAACAAACGCCTTTTGATTGAATTTCCTGATTTTGGTTTTGATGGCATGAAGTGCGACCTGGAAGGGAACCTGTATGTGACTCGCTATGGAAAAGGAACCATTGCTCTTATTGAACCGGATGGCGAACTATTTCGCGAGGTGGAATTGAAGGGAAAGAACGTGAGCAATATTACGTTTGGTGGGAAAGATGGCCGTACCTGCTACGTAACTTTACAGGACCGGAAGTGTGTGGAAACTTTCCGTTCAGAGATTCCCGGTAAAAGATGGGGTATCTACCCGACCAATTAATTTATTTTAGAAGGCTGTCCTGTTTTTGAAAATACATTCGTCTTCGGGTAAATTGTTTAACTAAAAACTTATTAAGATGGAAAAGTTCATGCTTATTTTTCACGGTGGCAGCGACATTGCCCCTGAAATGAAATCACCCGAAGCCATGGAAAAACACATGCAAAAGTGGTTTGCCTGGGTAGAAAAACTTAGAAAAGAAGGTCGTTATGAAGGTGGTGAGCCACTTGAACCTCGAGGTAAATTTGTAAGCGGGCCCAAGCAAGTGGTTACCGATGGGCCTTTCGCGGAGAGCAAGGAGTTGGTCGGTGGCTACTTTATCGTTACAGCCAAAGACTTGGACGATGCTGTTTCCCTCACAAAAGATTATCCTGATTTTATCTTCAATGGAAAAGTGCAGGTAAGACCTGTCCAAAAAGTGGACATGTAAATCTGTGGAGCAAGAAGAAAAAGTTCAACAACTGGCCGGCCATCTTTTCCGTCATGAGGCGGGAAGGATGGCCGCTGTGTTGACACGCCTGTTGGGATTTCAAAACATTGAGCTGGCTGAAGATATTGTTCAAGATGCTTTATTGAAAGCATTAAACACCTGGAAGTATCAGGGCATTCCAGATAACCCATCGGCTTGGCTATATCGCACGGCTAAAAATAAAGCCATTGATCTCTTGCGCAAGCAGCAAGTGCTGAAGAAAATTGAAGGAGATCTTGCACGCGAATTTCAATCAGAATGGACACTGGCACCCACAGTCAATCAATTATTCCAGGAGAATGAAATAGAAGACAGTCAACTGCGAATGATCTTTGCCTGTTGTCATCCAGCTATTCCCTATGAATCACAAGTTGCACTTACACTTAAAACACTTTGTGGATTAAGTGTTCATGAAATTGCAAATGGTTTCCTCACCACGGAAGAAACTATTGCGAAGCGACTGTATCGGGCGAAAGAAAAAATAAGATCCGAAAAGATTGAGTTGGAAGCGCCATCGGAAGGATTACTGGCTGCACGACTCGATGCTGTGCTTCACACACTTTACTTATTATTTAATGAAGGGTATAAATCTTCGCATCCGGAACTGTTGCTGAGAAAAGATCTTTGTGCTGAAGCCATCCGCCTTTGTATGTTACTTACACAACAATCCAGAACTGACCTACCTAAAGTGAGAGCATTGCTGGCGTTGATGTGTTTTCAGGCTTCGCGCCTCGATGCACGCCAGGCCGATGACGGAAGTATTATTTTATTGAAGTATCAGAACAGGACGCTTTGGAATGTGGAATTGATTGCTAGAGGACAATCCTACCTTAACTCGGCTGCCAGTGGAGAAGAGTTAAGCGACTATCACCTGGAGGCAGCCATTGCAGCGTGTCATGCATTGGCACCTGCCTTTAAGCAAACAGATTGGTTGCAGATTTTAAGTTTGTATCAACTGCTTTCAAAAATCAAACCTGGGCCTATTGTCGATCTGAACAAAGCAATTGTAACAGGCTATGTTGAATCATCCCAGCGTGGGATAGAAGAGTTGAAAAAGATCAATGGGTTGGAAGCGCATCACTTATATCACACAGCTCTTGGTGATTTTTATTTGCAGGTGGAAGATCATCTACAAGCCAAGGCTAGTTATCAAAGGGCACTGCTGCTTACTATTTCTCAGAAAGAGAAGCAATTGATTGAGCAGAAGATAAGGTTGTGTGAGTAAAAAGTGTGATACGAAGGATTAAAGTTTAGTAGGATCAAAAGATAGTAGTTCATTGCCATGAATAAAGTAGCCAATGTTCCCTATCGTATAGACTAGTCTCAAATCATCCAGTAAATAAATATTGTTGGAGTAGCCTAAAAGATTCCACGTGTTATTAAGTGGATTAAATGAGTGACAATATCGACCTGCAACAAAATAAGCCAGATTTCCAATAAATGGAGCAGGTTGTGGTAAGAATCCTTCCAATGGGCTTGAATTTGTATTTGACCAAGTGTCAGATAAAAAGTTGAATTTCCAGATTGACTCGGATAAACCTGAATAAACGTAAAGATTATTGTTAGTTATAAACAGAGGTAATAAGTAGGATG
>JANOQK010000393.1:0-7514 GCA_031414855.1 Bacteroidia bacterium
CACTCGCGAAAACAATGAACCCCGCTGGATACAATGGTTGTATGGAACAGGACCGATCGGTAACCAGATTCCCGGCACTCGAGTAAACAGTATTTTACCAGGTGGTTATCCTTACCTTAATCCGGCACCTTTAAAAAATCCAATGTATCCGGTCACCTCACCGGGACAAGTCAGTCTTCCGATTAATGTTCCGATAACAGCACCGATTGATATTGGAAAGGAATTTGAAATCTCGTTAAGGAATTGGAACCAATGCAATGCGTATGATAACAATCTCACGGACCTTAATGCATTTAATCCGGTCAACGGAGATGTAGTCAATGGGGATAATCCTTTTCAGTTTACCACGGCACGCATTGTTATCGTAGATGCACCTCAACCGGATTTCCTCACACGACTGGGAACTGCGGGAGGTCCTGTTCAAAGTTTTTTTTGCATAGGCGATGCTATTTATTTTGACAATGAAACACCTCCTATTGGTGGAGCATCCTTTCGATACACCTGGGAATTCTTTGACAACAACACAGGCGTTGGTGCTCCTCTCTCCACATCAAATGCTACCAATCCCACCAGGTCGTATCTCACACCTGGGCAGAAGTTAATTCGTCTTTCCGTCAGAGATCAGAACGCGGCCGGTAATTGTGTGGCCATCATCGATAAAATAATTGATATATCGCCTTCGCTGATAGCAAAGATTGGAATTACCGACTTGTCAAACACTCCCATTACTCCTCAGTTCTGTCAAAATGCGGCCACACCATTGACAACATTTAGCGTGAGGTTCACCGATACGTCTGTCGGGTTAACTACACCAACCACCCAATGGAGATGGGAGTTTTATGATGAAAATAATTCGCTAGTGCGGCAGGAGCCAACAGGTGGAGGATTTTCATCGGTGAAGTTAGGGTCCTTTGATTTGAATTTTATCAATCGTGGCGTCTATCGGATTAAATTAGTGATCAGGGATAACATTACCTCGTGCGAAACCATAGACGAAGTTCAGGTTCGCGTCTATGAAAACCCTATTCCATTGTTTTCAGCTACGAGGGTCTGTGAGGGACAGCTGACTGCTTTTACAGATGCCTCGTCACTAACAACAATTAATGGTGAATCTATAATTCTAAAAGAGTGGGACTTTAATTACGATGGCATCACGTTTACCAAAGATCCCTTGTTTGATAATCAAACTTCTTTTACCCGATCATTGGGAACAGGTGGCATTCATCAGGTGGCGTTGAGAGTAACAACGAATCAGCAGGGGTGCTCCGCTCTTCTTGTCGTACCTGTTACAGTTGATCCATTGCCAAACGCCAGCTTTGTACCGGATGTTCTTTCGGGTTGCAGCATACTTACCGTAAACTTCACCAACACGGCAGTGGCAGGCCAACCAGAAGTAATCGATCGATATGTCTGGGAAATTGATGAAAAGATGGGATCGGGTTTTACAGTGGCAAGCACTCAATTGCCAGGAGCCCCAGGATTTATTCCTGTCTTTACCCATAGTTTTGAAAACATCAAAACAGTGGATCGCCAATTTGATGTTCGCCTCAGAGTAGTGTCTGTTAATAAGTGCGAGCGCCTTTCTGCTGTTACAACAATAACAGTTTTCCCGGGCACACAATCAGGATTTATATCCACCAACTATTCACCTTTTAATAGCAACTGCTCTCCGCAGACAGTAAACTTCAAGGTGGACCCGCAAACGCAATCGTTGAATCCGTCTGAGTATCGATGGCGCATAAGTGATACGAATGGAATTATTTCGGAAGCCAGTACCGGCATCATCCCAACCTTCAGCTATAACTTTATCAACGCAACACCAGCTTTGCAGGATTATTCTGTAATGCTCATCACCACACTTCCTACAGGTTGTTTCGGAGACTCTACCCGAATGATTAGGATCAGCCCATTGCCAACTTCGGATTTCACGATAGATACACTACTCTACGACTGCGACAAAATGAAAGTAAGAGTAAGTGCTTTGCAAAAAGGTCTGATGGAGTACCACTGGCAGGTGAGTGAAAACAATATGATTGTTGTTAGCAGCGCAAATACAACAGACTTTATTGAGTATCAAGCGTTTCGCCAATCGCCTACAGGAAATGATATGGTATTAAAATTCAATCTGGATACTAAAAACTTTGCCAATTGCGCAAGTCCCATCACTGCGAAGAGTTTAACCGTACCCAGGCGCGATGGCGTTGAAGCTTCGTTTACCGCCACACCAAAGTCACAGTCTCTTCCGAATGCAACAGTGACATTCACAAACACAACAACTCCAGGGCCGTGGACGTATCTGTGGAATTTTGGGGATGGAACAACATCTACTGCACAGCAACCAGCAGCGCACAACTTCAGCAACTTTGGTAATTTTGTAATCACACTTACGGTCAAAACAAATACTTGCTTTGCGGTTTTCTCTGATCGCATAACCATACTGGCTGTTCCTCCTATTATTGACTTTAGTTATTCCCCACCAACGGGTTGTGTGCCACTCACCGTAAAGTTTACTAACCTGACAACCTTCGGGGAGCCTGATAAATTTGTTTGGATGTTCGGAGATGGGCAGGCGAAGTCAACTGCCATTGACCCAAGCTATACGTACTTCGAACCAGGAACGTATTCGGTTACGCTTTCAGCTACCAATGCAACGGGTCAATCTGCCACCCTAACAAAGCAAATGATCATTGAAGCGTATCCTGTTCCTGCAGCTCAGTTTGAAATTAAGCCTACCCTTGTTTACGCTCCGGATGGAATCATGTACACCAGTAACAGAAGTTTTGATGCCGCGAGTTATGAGTGGGATTTTGGTGATGGTGAGAAATCCACATTGAAGGAGCCAGAACATAAGTATAAGAGCGAGGGATTTTATGATATTGTAATGATAGCAAAAAACGAGTATGGTTGTTTGGATACCGCCCGGCAGGAGAACGCTGTCAAAGTAGTGAATGGCGGACAACTCCTGATACCCAATGCATTTTCTCCCAATCTCTCAGGATCTTCAAATACCGGTGGTCAGGGAAATGGCAAGAATGATATGTTTCTTCCATTAATGCGTGGCGTAGTAGAGTTTGACATGACGATCTTCAATCGGTGGGGTGTGTTGCTATTTCAAAGCAGTGATCCTGAAAAGGGATGGGACGGTTATTACAATGGAAAACTTTGCCCTCAGGATGTCTACGTGTATAAAGTGAGCGCTTCTTTTGCGAATGGCCAAAAGGCAGTTAGGGTAGGGGATATAAATCTCATACGGTGATGAAAGGAGTTTTCAAATTTTTATTCCTGCTTCTGCCTTTTTTTGTGAGTGCACAAGACCCTGAATTTTCTCAGTACTATGCAGCACCCCTTTATCTTAACCCTGCCTTTACGGGCACAACATCCGATCATCGCTTTATAGCAAACTATCGTAATCAATGGCCAAACATTGCCCAGGGTTATGTGACCTCAGCGTTTTCATACGACTACAACTTATATCAATACAATAGTGGCGTAGGCTTTATGGCCGTGTTGGATAAAGCGGGTACTGCCGGAATGAAATCAAGCCAGTTTAACTTTTTGTATTCATATCGATTGAACATGGCCGATAAGTGGGTGATTGCCTCGGGTTTAAATTTTGGATACGCTTTTCGAAGCATCGATTACAGCAAATTGTTGTTTGGAGATCAACTCCAATTTGATACAGATGGGAATGCGCCTAGTGATGATCCATCACTCTATAATTTAGGCATGACACATTACTTTGATTTCAAGGCAGGTTTGCTGGTGTACAATAAAACATTCTGGTTTGGGTTTGCTGCTAATCACCTCAATACCCCTAACCGATCACTAATAAATGAGGAATCGTATCTTCCTATTAAAGTTACTTTTCACGGAGGGATGCGAATCCCCTTATACACGGGCCCTTTCAAGAATGATAGGGAATCAGTGCTGTCACCATCGTTTGTATATAAGCGACAAGGAAATTTTGATCAGCTGGATGTAGGTGCCTCTTTTTTGTACAGCCCTGTTTCATTTGGTCTATGGTACAGAGGCATTCCTATTCAACAAAACATAAACGACAACATCAGCCAGGATGCAGTGGTGGTAATTTTAGGTTTTCAATTTGAAAGGGTAGAGGTAGCGTATAGTTATGATTTTACTGTTTCTGAACTCGGTCCTATTTCCGGGGGCACACACGAGGTTTCACTGAAGTATAAATTAGCGATTAACACCCAATCAAGAATAAAAAAACGCGAGAAGCTTATTCCGTGCCCAACCTTTAATCGCAAGTAGACTTTAAACTTTAAACTATAAACTTTAAGCTTTTATCTTTAAGCTTTTATCTTTTATCTTTTATCTTTTATCTTTTTTATCTTCTGTTGTCCCCAATATAAACTGAGGAGTACCAGTGCAGTCCCTATGACCGTATAGATCGTGAAAGGCTCATTTAGAAGTAGTGAAGCATAGGCTAACCCAAAGACAGGGCATAGAAAAAGCCAGAGAGAAGCTTTTACGGCATCTTCTTTTAATAAAAAAAGCCACAATTGCACAGCTCCAATCGAAACTGGAATGACCAACCAACCGAGGGAAAGCCAAAACCGAATATCAAAGTGACTGGTGTTGCCTTCAAAAAACAACGTGAAGGGCAATAGTAAAAGACCGCCTATTAATACTTGCCAGCCATTGATGGTGGTGCGCGAGAGGCTCCACTTAACAGATGAATAATAAACAGCCCCCATCGAATAGGTGGACATGCAGATCACGAGCAGGCACAATCCTAGCATACTGGCATACCCATTCTGTACGAGCGGAAAGGTGGCGATACTTACGCCTATCATTCCAACGATAATGCTGATCCATTCACGAATGGCAATTTTTCGCTTCAACCACATCGAAGTGAAGAGACTAATCAACAAGGGATTGAGTGCCAATAGTAAGGTGGTGATGCCAGCCGCAACCTCGCGTAAGGCAAGGATAAAAATACCGAGATAAAGGGTCGTGTTCAACGCGCCAAAGACTGTTAATTGCCTCCATTCATTTCCTTTTGGGAATCTTGCATTTCCCTGGAATAAGCTAAAGAAAAGTAGCAGTAATCCGGCAACAAGAAATCGGAATGTGAAGAGAGTAAGTGGCTCAGAAGATAGTAAACCGAATTTGCCAGCTACTGAAGCCGATGACCAGAGCATGGCAAACAATAATCCAGAAAGAAGAAATCGCGATCGGGGCGACAATGGATAATTATTTTTTAGGTAAGGTAGATCAATGTCGTTTACTTAAGTCTCCATTGGCTCCTCTCTTTTGGAGAGGCGGGTTGAGGCCATAAAAAGAAAGGCGTAAGTAAACCACATGGAAAGATAAATACTATTTTGCTTTTGATAGCAAACTTTTTTTGTTTCTTAAACCCAAATTATGAATTAGAAATCCTTTTGCGATTATGTTTAATGGAGTCTTTTCGAGCGTGCCATCTTTGTTCGAGGCACTCACGAAATGGCGAGAAATCTTCCTTAGTTTGACACGATCGTTTCCATTAGATAAGATTTCCCACTAAGGTGGAAAAAGCTGAAGACCAATAGAAGAATCCTGAGCATAAATTTACCTTTAAGAATAAGCTCAGATTATTCATAAGAAAATCCCATTGCATAATCTAGTTTAATCCAGTCTTTTCGAGCGTGCCATCTTTATGCTGGGCACTCACGAAATGGCGAGAAATCTTCCTTAGTTTGACACGATCGTTTCCATTAAATAGATTTCCTCCTACGGTTGAAAGGACGGAAGACTAATAGAAAATCCAGATCATAAATTTAGGTAAGCAAAGGCTCTCATTATCGAATAGAAAATTACTATTGCGTAATCACGAATTAACCCGAATTACTCATCCAGTCTTTTCGAGCGTGCCATCTTTGTTCGAGGCACTCACGAAATGGCGAGAAATCTTCCTTAGTTTAACACGATCGTTTCCGTTAAATAGATTTCTCCTTAAGTCTGCTTTTGCGCTCAAGCTCCCGAAGCGGTTTGCGCATAGTAAAAGACATAGACTAAATAGATAGACTAATCTCGATGTAAGGTTCAGCTTAACAGCTACTATTTAGTCGTAAATCTTAATGCGTTATCTGGGTTTAAAAGGTCAAATTCCTGATTACCTTTGCGGATTGGTGGCCAAGAGTTCAATGAATTTTATAAGTAGTCTGGATCAGATTCCTGTCTTTAAGACGGTGAGTTCAGTAGCACAAAAGTTGGGATGCGAGACCTATGTAGTAGGCGGCTATGTGCGCGATCTTATTTTAGAGCGACCCAGTAAGGATATCGATTTTGTTTGTGTAGGCAATGGTATTGACCTTGCCCATGCGGTGGCCAAGGCATTGGGTGGCATAGGCGTAACTGTTTTTAAGAACTTCGGCACGGCCATGATTAATCATGGAGATCTTGAACTAGAGTTCGTGGGTGCCAGAAAGGAGTCATACCGGGGTGATTCGCGCAAGCCAATTGTAGAAGATGGAACCTTAGAGGACGATCAGAAAAGAAGGGACTTCACCATCAACGCGATGGGAATAAGTTTGAATGCTGACAACTATGGTGAGCTGATTGACCCTTTTGATGGTGTTGGTTTTTTGAAGAAGAAACTAATTAAAACCCCTCTTGATCCTGATGTAACTTTTTCAGATGACCCACTGCGCATGATGCGTGCCGTTCGTTTTGCTGCTCAACTTAATTTTGACATTGAAGCAGACACATTTGAGTCCATTACCAGAAATGCTAATCGATTGAAGATTGTATCCATGGAAAGGATAATTGAAGAATTGAATAAAATAATTCTATCCCGTGTACCCTCCTATGGTTTTAAACTAATGTTTCAAAGTGGCCTGTTAAAAGAATTTTTTCCGGAGATGATCTTATTACATGGTGTCGAATATGTGGATAACCATGCACATAAGGATAATTTTTTTCATACCCTTCAGGTGTTGGACAATGTGGCGAAAGTATCGGATGATGTGTGGTTGAGATGGGCAGCTATTCTTCATGATATTGCTAAGCCTCAGACGAAACGTTTCGATAAAGAGGTAGGCTGGACATTTCATGGTCATGAAGACCGCGGTGCGCGAATGACTCCAGGGATTTTTCGAAGACTTAAATTGCCGATGAATGAACACATGGTGTTTGTTCAAAAATTGGTGAGGTTACACCTTCGGCCAATTGCCTTAGTAAAGGAGGTGACCGATTCTGCAGTGCGAAGATTATTATTTGAAGCGGGTGGAGATGTGGATGCCTTGATGAAACTTTGTCGTGCAGATATCACATCGAAAAATAACGAAAAAGTGGCCAAGTTTATTCGCAACTTTGAACGTGTGGAGCAAAAGATGATCGAAGTAGAGGAGAAGGATCATCTGAGAAATTTTCAACCTCCTATATCTGGGGATGAAATAATTCAAGCGTTTAACGTGCCACCTGGAAGGATAATTGGTGAAATAAAAGAACAAATTCGTGAAGCGATATTAGAAGGGGTAATAAAAAACGACAGGGAAGAAGCCTGGCAGCTC
>JANOQK010000394.1:0-20375 GCA_031414855.1 Bacteroidia bacterium
AACGTTAGCTCCGCATATACATTTAGAAAGTTTTTATACCCAACTGGGGTATGTCAAAACTGAAGGCGAAAAAGTGGTGGGTAAGTACACTTTACTATCGATGACCAAAAGAATCGAAAAAGATACACTATAATAAATAAAAAAGGCGGTGTCTAATTGACACCGCCTCCACTCATAAATTACTAGTTTAGGATTAAGGATTAGCCTTATCCCAGTTTACTTCTGCTACAGGTCTCTCAAGTTGCGTAAGCACCTTCATGGCAGGCGTAACTGTTGGCAAAACAATCTGAGAAAGTTTGTCATATCTCCGCATATCTACCCAACGATGACCTTCATAAAACAATGAATACAAGCGCTCTTTTAAGATAGCATCAATCAAAGCAGCTTGTCCGGTGCCTCCAGCATAATTTGGAAGACCAGCAGCAGTCCTGACAATATTGATATACTTCTGAGCATCGACTGCATTATTTTGCTGAGCCGCAATTTCTGCTGCAATCAGCACCAATTCCTCGTTGCGAATGATGGAGAATGGAGTAGTTGCAGCGGTATAGATATTCGTCCTATACTTTGATTGGTAAGTAACGCCAGATGAGTATGTCAAAGGAGAAAGAGGAGGTGTGAGTTTTGTTACGTCTGTTACTTTAGTTGTAACACGTGTATCACCTGGCTCCGCTGCATTCATAACTTCCTCTAACGCTACAATAATGGATGATCCTGTATTGATAAGAGGATTTCCAAAATCAGGCGCACTTGGGTTAAACGTGTGCACTGGGCCAGCCTTTAAGTTTCCTGTCTCACTAAAGAAAGTTTGAGGTAACAAGGTGGCCGCCTTTGTCCAGTTCTTCTGATAAATAGCTACGCGTAGTGCAATGGCACGGTTTATTTTTTTGAAATTAGCTGGCGTATCATAACCCACAAAACCGGTTGGCATTTTAAAGGGAAATGCTGCTCCTGCACCATCCAATTGAGTAGCACCTGCGTCAAGGAAACCAGCAATACCTGCTAGCGATTCATCATAGGTAGCTGGTTTGCTTGGTTTGAAAGGATCAGTAACATCAAGGCGTATACCATTTTGATATTGAGCATTAAGCATATATAGGGAAGCCAAACCTTTAAATGTATTGGCTAAACCACGATAGGCGTTCTTTTCCTGATCCGTAACAGATGCTGTATTATCCACAGAAGCAAGAATGATGTTTGCTTGCCTTACAGGCGACCCAAAAGCGGTAGTAGCTGTATTGTAAAATGCTGAGTTGTCAATCGGCCTTAACCCATTTAACTCTGTCATCCAACGAGATTCAGTGCTATTAAAATTAAACAGCTCCTTTCCAATTGTCCCGACAACGAGCGTATAAGTAGCCAAACCATTTCGTGCCAATGAAATCTGACCAACGGCTAATGCATTCAATTGGGACTTGGATGCATCTTTAGTGACAGCATTCACACTCGCAAAGTTAGGATCCAAAACTGGCTCCAGAGAGCAGGCATTGACGATCAGAACCATCAATACTGCAGTTATTTTTATTGCTATATTTTTCATGATTATTTCTTGTTTTAAACTGTTGAAATCAGTTTTTAAAAATCAACGGAAAGGTGGAACATGACACGTTTCACAGCTGGGATACTTCCAATATCAACACCACTACCCAAAGCAGCAGATCCAAAGTTTGAATTCTCAGGATCATATCCACCTTCGTAATCTGTCCAACGATAAACGTTGTTACCAGACATGCCAATTCTAATACCCTGAATTACATTACCAAATGCATTATTTAAGGCTGTTCTAGGAACAACATAGTAAAGGGCAACCTCTCTGAGTTTAAGGAAGCTGGTAAGAATAGGATTGTAACCTGGATTGGGGACGCCATTTGCATCCAACCCATTTACATTTTGACGTGCAATACCGTTTGGCACAACGTCATTTGCATCTGCTGGAATATCTCCACCTGAATCAAGTCCATAGCTGGTTGAATTCCAGTCCGAAGTATTTCCACCTTCATCCCAAAGTACACGGGTCAATGACACGACTGTGAACTTATGACGGTAGTTTAACAAGGCAGAAAATTCAAAGTTCTTAAGGAAGGTAATCCGTTGACCTAAGGAAAACTCATACTTAGGTTGCTGATTTCCATAAACCGTCCAAGAGGTAGGATCAGCAGGATCAGTTCTTGGCTGACCAACTATTTCGGTAGGAGATAGTCCTTCTTTAATTCTCCACTGGCCAAATGTTGCTCCAAAACCACCAGTTAAACGCTCTGGAATATCCAGACGTGTGATCTCTGATCGGTTATACCAGAAAATAGGTTGAATATTCCACTTGATTTTATCGTTATTAATAATATCTGCGCCAAGTGTAATTTCAAGACCTTTATTCACAAGATCGGCCGCGTTAACGTTAGTAGAAGTTACTCCAGTAGTTGGAGCTGTTACTAATGGTTGAATTAAATTAAACACCTTTTTATTATACATCGTTACTTCGGCTGTTACACGATTATTGAACAATCCAAAGTCAATACCATATTCTAACTCTGTAGCACTCTCAGGTTTAATAGCAGTGTTGCCTAATGTAGTTAAGGGTTGGAAACCTGGCTGTCCGCCAACAGCTGTAACATCCATTCGACTATACAGGGCGCCAAAACCAGGCAATCCTGCAGTTTGTCCGTAGGCCATGCGAACTTTTAGTTGACTTACTGCTCCGCTGATATCTACCATTTTGTGAATATTGGCAGCTACTGATCCACGAGGAAACGAATAAAACTTATCAACATCACCGTTTAATGTAGACCGGTCAAATCGAACACCAGCAGAGGCAATGATTTTGTCATCATAGTTTGCTTCTTGTTGGATAAAAAAGCCCTGGTCAGTATTTCGTGAATTCTCAACATCAGGTGTAAATACGGCAGCACGGCCTGGGTTGGATACACCTACCGGAAGGCCTCTTCCACGTACATAGTTGATATGTGCGCTTGTACCAAGTTGAACAACACCCGCAGAGGTAGTCAATCCAAGCTTACCGTCCATTGCATTCAATGTATACACACCTGAGAACTGCACGTTATAGTTAGTTACTTCAGTACGTGTATCCTGTGCAAAACCAGGATTTGCCTCTACTTTTTGAGATTGAAGATCGGAAGGAAGCCAAATAGTTGCGTAACCATTTTGATAATCCAACCCACTATTAAATTTCACTTGAAAGGACTGCTTGTCATTATTAAATACCCAAGCATTGGCATTGAAGCCCTGGAACAATCGATTCACTTGCTGGTTATTCACCGCACGGTCGCGAATAGCAAGAGGGTTTTCACCAACACTGGTTAAGTTATCTGGATAGTTTCCTTGTGCATCCGGGAAGAGATTAACATAGGGTTTTGTGTAAGGCAATGAATAGGCATAGTTGGTATTCGAGTTATCATTTCCTGCCCAGCCTCTGTCATTATTTGATTTTACAAAGTTGGAGTTGATGCCGATATCTAACCATTTAGAAATTTTATGTGTGAGGTTAGTTCTGATTGAATATCTCTGAAAGCCCGTATTCTTAACAATACCAGTTTCATCGGCAATACTACCATTCACATAAAAGGTTGTTTTTTGATCACCCCCTTTAATGCTCAAACGTGTATTTCTGATTTGACCTGTTTCACCATACACTTCTTTTTCCCAATCGGTATAAGTTCCATTCGCTTTGGCAGCATTCAATTGTGCAATTTCCCCTGCGCTGAACCAATCTGTTAACTTTTGAGCATCCCAATCTGCACCTCCAAAAAAGCTAAGCGCTTTGCTAAATCCAACATCTTGTCCGAAGTTGATTTGAGTTTTACCAGCCTTTCCCTTTTTAGTTGTGATGAGCACAACACCGGCATTGGCGCGTGTGCCATAAATAGCTGCAGCGGAAGCGCCTTTCAATACTTCAATACTTTCAATGTCATCTGGATTTAAGTCGGCCAAACGGTTGGCGTTGTTATCCTGAGTTGATGAAGAAGAACCGCCTGTTGCCTTGTTGGCTTGAGAGCGTCCGTTTGAGAACTGACTATTGTCGATATAAATACCATCCACAATAAAAAGAGGCTGCGAAGCCGATGCTCCTAGAGTAGAAACACCTCTCAATTGCATATTAAATCCACCACCAGGCATTGAACCATTCGCCTGAATGTTGGCACCTGCCATTTTACCTTGCAATGCTGCATCCGTTGTTATCGGAGTGGTCGTTCCAAGAAGGTCTTTTGCAGAGATCGTAGCAACTGAATTAGCCAGATTTGATCGCTTCACGCTTGTTGCCAAACCTGAAATAACTACTTCTTCTAATTGAGATATGTCCTCATCTAATTGGACATCAATAGTAGACAAGTTTCCGACTTTGACAGTTTGAGATGCAAAGCCTATAAACGAAAAAACTAATTCGGCATTTGTGCCTGCACTTAGTGAGAAGGCTCCACCCGTATCGGTAATGGTACCAACAGACGTGCCTTTAATAGTGACGTTTACACCCGGCATAGCCGAGCCCGAGGCTTTGTCCTTGACCGTGCCTGAGACGGTACGCTCTTGTGCAAATGCCCAAGAGACAACTAGCAGCAGTAAAACTGCCGTTTGTAAAGTTTTCTTCATAGAGTATATTTTAGGTTAGTAATAAATAGGCTTAAAAATTAGGTACTAACTACCACTCTTCCTCATAAAATCTATCTTTTTTTACAAAACAATCGTTTGCGAAATAAAAAACAGCATAAAAATGGATATTTCTGGACTTCACATGTTATTGTGTAGCTTTAAATACAAACCTGCCTAAGGAGAATGGACTGCTCAAAATATACTTTGGAAATCAGGTGTTTCACACCTCTCTCAAGAGGCTTAAAATGCTAATTGACCTAACTTACTAAAATCACCGACTGCTTCTAAAATTTGTACATTTAAGCAATGATCAGCACTGTGCTCAATCGAATTCTCTCCTTGCTTTTTATTGCTTACTTATGTGCGTTCATGGCATGTGAGGATAAAGTAAATGAAACACCTTCTCTTGGTTTTTCTCAACCAAAAAATGGGGCTATCATATGGAATACATTTACGCTCGATTTAAGAGCAACAGCAGAACTAGGTGACTCTGAAATTGATCTGTTTCTGGGAGACTCCCTAATCGGAACCATTAGCAAACCACCTTATACATTTGATTTCAATACCAAATCAATCCCGGATGGCGATTACGAGCTCAGGGCAGTGTCCAGTGATACTCAACTCAAAGCCGAAGTGAAAATCTCCATTCGCAATAGTCTCTTGGTGATGAAAGTTGATAGCGATCACCTTCCAGCGGGCGTTAGGGGTTTCCTTTTCCTTTCTGATAAGGATGGTAAGGCACTGGCGAGCCGTGAATTCAAAAATGGCGATCAGGTAAACATATCAACTGACTATCCGTACACTAATTTTACACTCAGTGAAGCGTATGTCAATGGCACTCAAGCCATAAGTGTATATAGCTTTCAGGAAATACCACGCGGACACTGGACGTTACTTGAAAATAATGAATTCCCAGCCGTTATCAATAACATTGGTCTGGATTTCACTGACATTTCAAGCGCTTACTATTTCATCAGTTCCAGTGGTGATGCGGAATTCCTATACAGCAAAAGCTCCATGGATCTTAGGGTGAGTAAAACACCAACCAAACTTTTCATACGAGAATACAACAATCCAATCAATCATTTTAAGATCGTAAACAATCTTGATCCAACCAACAGGCAGACCATCTCCTTGTCTGGCATCATTGAACCCTTAGCTATTGAAAATGTTACATTAAGCGGAGCTATGAATAAAAGAGGTAGCGTGAAACTGTTTGGGTTTACTACTCAAAACAATTTTCAGGAGTATTACAATTTAGGAACTTTCTTTTCCAAGAACGGAGTGATCAAAATCGAATACCCCGCAAATGGTTTTCCCATATATGGATCAACTTCCTTTTACAAGGATGATGTACTAACAATCAATTCATTTCAATTCAACAAAAAAAGCGATCTGTTGCCTATGAATGCCGAGGTTAATTTTAAAGGCCTGCCTGGACTATCGGCTAGCGTATCCACTTTCGGTGACATTGACATCTACACTGCAGCGTGGGCATACTTCAATGAAAAATCAAATTCTGCAGCTTATTGGGCAATGGTCGGGCCCACAGGAAGGAGTCAAACCATACGATTGCCAGATGTACCAAGGGAAGTGATTTTAGCCGCCAGCAATGTTAATTTTAATGAACTGCAATTTTCAAACACATTGGAAGTGTCCAACTTTGAAATCGCCACTGATTACTCTTCCTATACCAACTATATTTCGAAGAAAAGTTTGGCAGGCCCATATGCTTTCGGCAATTCCTGGAAGGAACAGGTCTTTACAAAAAGCGGAAGCACACACGGCAAGACAAACCAGCAAAGCTTTCAATCTCTAAGCGAGAGGTTGCAAAGCAAGTAATGGAGCAATCGGCTAATTATTTCGCGACCGAAAACTTATAAATAGTTTTTTGGCTATACTGCTCTCCAGGTCTTAGAACAGTGTTCGGAAAATTTTCATGATTAGGAGCATCCGGATAATGTTGAGTCTCCAAACAAAAGGCAGACCTGTATATATAAGGCTTACCGCTTTTTCCAATATCCTTTCCATTCATAAAGTTACCTGTATAAAATTGCATGGCTGGTTCTGTTGTTAACACTTCCATCACTCGGCCTGATATAGGTTCTGTTACAGTTGCCGCTGAGGTCAATGATCCAACTTCTTTTTTATTTAATACCCAGTTATGATCGTAGCCCTTTCCGAACTTTAGTTGCTGGTCGTCCTTGTTGATTCGTTCACCAACAGTGTGTGGCGTCAGAAAATCAAATGGAGTTCCCTTCACAGATTTTATTTCTCCCGTAGGAATCAGTCCATCATCCACCGGTGTGAAGTAATCAGCATTGATAACGAATTGATGTCCTAAAATATCGCCCTCCCCTTCTCCCTGTAGATTAAAGAAAGAATGATGGGTGAGATTAATAATGGTTGCCTTATCGGTGGTCGCTTCATAATCGATCACCACTTCATTTTGATCTGTGAGTGTGTACGTTACTTTTACGTCCAGCGTTCCAGGGTAACCCTCTTCACCATCTACACTTTTATAGTGAAGTTCCAACGCATCGGCTTCCCCATTCTTAAAAGGCTTTGCTTGCCAAAACTGATTATGAAATCCTTTAGGTCCGCCATGCAAAGAATTTATACCATTGTTAACAGCCAATTGATATTCGACACCCTCGACCTTAAACTTACCTTTGGCTATTCGGTTTCCATAGCGACCAATCATGGCACCATACACACCACCATTAGTTAAATATTTCTCCAATGAATCATACCCCAGCACAACATCACTCATCTTACCGTTCTTATCCGGAATAAGTAAGGTTACAATGCGTCCGCCATAATTTGTGACCGTCATCGTAAGCCCATTTTTATTAGTCAGTGTATACAACTCCAACTTGGGTGTAATGGCGGTTGTGTCGCTGGCTTTCTCCATGGTGGTTGGTTTCTTTTCTGAACAGCTAGCACAAATACTGATGACTAGTGCGGTGATGATAATTTGTTTCATGCGTTCAAGATAAAAAAAATAGTTAATCCTGCCTACCGACACGTAGGAGTTATTCCGAAAGATGTTTTGTAGAAATTAGGATTGGAGGGAAGACAAGATCCCGATGAGGACATCAATCGATTGATTTTGAGATCACTCGTTCCAATACAATTAACTAGCACACTTATTAGCGATTAACTCCAAACTTCATCCCATGTCTTTTAGCCAAATTACCTTACCTTTGCGCCTCACTTTTAACGAGATATGATTTCAGCAAACAATATATCCCTCCGTTTCGGCAAGAGGATACTTTTTGATCAGGTAAACATCAAATTTACAGGTGGCAACTGCTATGGTGTAATTGGTGCCAATGGAGCCGGAAAATCAACTTTTTTGAAAATCCTCGCAGGGGATATCGATCCGAATTCAGGGAATGTGACGATCGATCCAGGCAAGCGCATGGCAGTTTTGCGTCAGAATCACTACGAATTTGATGAAGTGTCTGTCCTGAATACGGTAATGATGGGGCACCAAAAACTGTGGAGCATCATGCAGGAGAAAGACGCCATCTACGCCAAACTTGATTTCTCTGAAGCGGATGGTATCAAAGCCTCTGAACTTGAATCTGAGTTTTCAGAAATGAATGGCTGGAATGCGGAGTCAGATGCTGCATCTTTATTAAGCGGTTTGGGCATTACTGAGGAAGATCATTTTAAACTGGTAAAAGAACTAAGTGGGAATCAAAAAGTTCGCGTGCTATTGGCGCAAGCCATCTATGGAAATCCTGACATTCTTATTCTTGATGAACCTACTAACGACCTTGATATCCACACCGTAAGTTGGCTGGAAGATTTTCTGCTTGAATTTAAAAACACCGTTATAGTTGTATCTCACGACCGTCACTTTTTAGATACGGTGTGTACCCACGTTGCTGATATTGATTATAGTGCGATTCGATTATTCACAGGTAACTACTCGTTCTGGTATCAGTCAAGCCAATTGGCATTGCAACAGCGATCTTCAGCTAATAAGAAATCAGAAGAGAAGAAAAAGGAATTACAGGAATTCATCATGCGCTTTAGTGCGAATGCATCTAAGTCTCGGCAAGCCACTAGTCGTAGAAAATTATTAGAGAAAATTAACATTGACGAGATACAAGCTTCAACAAGAAAATATCCAGCCATCATTTATCAACAGAAGCGAACAGCTGGTGATCAGATCTTGCACATTGAACATCTTTCATATCAACAGAATGGCGTAACATTGTTTAAAGATCTTGAGATATTTGTAAACAAAGGCGATAAAATTGCAGTCTTATCTAATGACAGCTTAGCAATCTCTTCACTCTTTCAAATATTAATGAATGAGATCAAACCTACGAAAGGAGAATTTAAATACGGACAAACCATTACTACCGCCTACCTGCCGGGTAATAACGAGAAATACTTCAAATCAGATGATAACCTGGTAGATTGGTTAAGACAGTATGCAGATGAAGCGAACAAAGACGAGGTGTACGTTCGTGGGTTTTTAGGTAAGATGCTTTTTTCAGGTGAAGAAGTATTTAAAAAGTGTAATGTACTTTCAGGTGGTGAGAAAGTGCGTTGTATGATTTCGCGCATGATGTTGACAGGTGCTAACCTATTAATACTTGATGAACCAACCAACCACCTTGACCTTGAATCGATTCAGGCATTCAACAATGCATTGAAAGATTTTCCAGGAACAGTATTGTTTACCTCACACGATCACGAGTTCACACAAACTGTTGCAAATAGAATTGTTGAGATTACACCAAATGGTTTCATCGATAAACTCATGACCTACGATGAGTATATTGAAAGCGAAAAGGTAGCAGAACAGAAAGAGGCACTTTACGCCTAAAAAAGTTAATAGTGAATTGTTATAAGTTAATAGGTAGTACAATTAACTATTTCGCCACTATTAACGGATAACCATTTTCAATTAATGGACACAATGAAGACGGTACTCATAACCGGTGCAACAGGAAATCTGGGAAAGGCTTGTGTAGAAAAGTTTCTGGCAGAAGGTTATAAAGTATTAGCCATATTAAGTCCCGGCAAAAATTTAGGCGATGATCTACATGGAGTAGATATCTATGAAGCGGATTTAACGAATGAAGCATCTGTTGAAAAAATAATTAGCGCTATTACATCAACTCATAAAATAGAGGCTGCGCTCTTGCTGGTCGGTGGTTTTGCAATTGGCAACATTCACGACACGAACAGTGCTGGACTTCAAAAAATGTTTTCCTTAAACTTTGACACAGCATACTTCGCAGTGCGTCCTGTTTTTCTTCACATGATGAAGCAATCAGCAGGAAGGATTGTTTTCGTTGGCGCTCGACCTGCTTTGAATCCTGCTGATGGAAAAACTACAATTGCCTATTCCTTATCAAAATCGCTCATCTTTAAACTTGCAGAACTCCTCAATGCCGAAGGCGCTTCGAACAATGTGGTCTCACATGTAATTGTTCCCAGTATTATTGATACTCCGGCTAATCGCACATCAATGCCCACCGCTAACTTTTCAGATTGGGTGAAACCAGAAGAAATTGCCGAGACCATCTTCTATTTGGGCTCTGACAAAGGAAGCGCGATTCGCGATACGGTTGTTAAGTTGTTTGGAAAGTCTTAAAACCTCGAAGTACTTAAATAATAACAGTAGAGTAATTAAGCTAATAACTCTACTGTCCTCTTTAGAATCCAAAAGAAATCCCTGCTGTCAAGCCCAATGCGTTATTGGTTACGTTACCATTCGCCTTTGTAATATCTGAAAGACCGTGTGTGTAACGGGCATCGATAATAAAATAGGTTTCATTTGAGATTAGAAAATTGAAACCCATTCCGCCAGTTACACCTAGATCAAACCCATTAAAAATGTTCTCGTAATTTTCAATGTCCACACGATCATTGCTTCCAACTTTATTCGTAGCACCAGTTAAGAATCCAAAAGAAGGGCCAACAAAAATATTCGGGCGAAATGAACCCTCCTTGTTAAGGAAAAATCGTCCGATAAGTGGCACTTCAAAGTAATTAAGAGTTTGCTTGGTGTCAACTGACTCAAAAGAAGCACCTTTCTGTGAATAGAGGAACTTAGTCGTAACCGCAAAAGTGTTCAGGATGCTGTAGGTAAGGAACATCCCACCGATTGCACCTGACTTAAAATCATTTGTACTCGCTTCCTTTCCGTACTTGGAAAAGCTAACGCCAGCCTCCGGGCCAACACTCCATACTTTTTGTTGAGCCATTGTATTGAAAGACATTGATAGTGCAAGTAAAGTCACCAGAGATGACAATATAATAGTGCGATTTTTCATGGACATATATTTTTCTAATCCATTTGGCAACAATTGTACCTGACCAAATAATGGAATGAATGACAAAAAAGAACAAATGCGCTTAAGCGGTGGGTATTAATATCTACAATGGCGCACCTCAAACATTCCCAACTTCCATAATAGTATTAGTCGTCTATCTCAAAAAAATGAAATACTGGCTAACGACTCTGTCACTTTCAAATGACAGCAAAGTTTTCAGATAACTCGTTTTTTGCTATTTTTACTAAACCTTAAACTTTATAATTATGTCAAAAGGACAAGACAAAAAAAAGGAAACTAAAAAGCCGGCCACTAAAACATTAAAAGAAAAGCGGGCTGAGAAGCAAGTTAAAAAAGCAAGTAGGAGTTAATCCTTTTCATTTGTTTCTGCCCTGCTTAATGTGGGGCAGAAACAACTTTTTAAATTACCCACCTTCACAATTCTCTTTCCTTCCAAGACAATCCACCTGATTGGGCTGATGAAATATCAATCTGATTATGATCCGGTAGTCTTATTCCGGCAGTTTCTTATTGCATTTGGTTGAATACAAAGACTTCGACCATTCATGTTTAAACACCCTTGTCATCGCTTAAATTCATCACAATCGTTTGCGTTAAAAATATTTTCCTAAATTAGCTACCCATGCTAATGAACCCCGATCTCGCAAATCAAAAATCCAGGTCTTTATCAACGACAAAGGGTTCGTTTAATGATGAGTTATTGTGGAGCAATTTTAAGACGGGCAATGAACTAGCTCTGTCAATGCTCTACAAGAAACATGTTCATCCACTCTATAGTTATGGAATGCATACCTGCCACAACCATGATATGGTAATGGACTGCTTACAGGATCTCTTTTTTAAGCTATGGAACAAACGCGAGGCGATTGCCAGCGTTCATTCTGTAAAATCCTATCTATTTAAGTCTTTTCGTAGATTGCTGATTCATCAAATCACTGAAAATCGTAAACATTCCGTTTCCTTGGATGAGCAAAAGGTTTTCGAATTCACACCCTCAATTGAATCCGTACTGATCGAAGATGAAATCTTAGCTGAACAAACTATACGTCTCAAAAATTGTGTCCAATCCCTTACAAAGGGACAGAGGGAAGTAATCTACCTTAAATTTTACAATGAGCTTTCCTATCAAGAGATAGCAGAGATAACAGAGTTGCAAATTGACTCCGTGTATAACTTGGTTTCAAAAACCATCGAACTCCTTCGTAAGAAACTTCAGGTTGCAAAGCCATACATTCCACTTCCATAAAGCGCCTTTTTGGCCATTTTTTAAAATTTCTAAAAAAATCTGACTAAAAATGGTGAGAAAGCTTCAGTAGCCTCCTCTTATAGGCTACAATCCTGCAACCGATTGTAAAAAAATAATTTGAAAGACTATCGGAACTTCTCTGTCAACGACCTCGCCATGGACGATTATTTTCAATCGTGGGTGTTTAGGCCTGACGAACAAACAACTGCATTTTGGAAATCATGGTTGTTGAGCCATCCCGAAAAAGCAGCTGATATTGAAGAAGCTAAAAACATCTTAAACAATTTTTCGATTCCTCAGTATTCATTATCGCAAGATCAGGTGTCTGAGCTATGGAAAAGCATCCAAGCCAATCCAACAGGCAACACAAGCAAACAATCCAAACCTTTAACAAATTCAAGATGGTATTGGATAGCTGCTGCTGTTGCTATAATAGGCCTTACTACATTTTATTGGATGGAGCAACCAAATCAGTTCGAATACAGCACTCAATTTGGTGAGACCAAGACTATTATTTTACCCGACAGTTCAACAGTCATTCTAAACGCTAATTCAAAACTCTCATTTGATAAAAATTGGGAACAACTGGCTACCCGAGAAATCTGGTTGGATGGCGAGGCCTTCTTTTCAGTTGTGCATAAACAAGATCATCAGCCATTCAAAGTCACTACCAATGGAGGAATAGCAGTGGAGGTATTAGGAACCACCTTTAATGTTTATCACCGTGAGGTAGAAACAAAAGTAGTACTGAACACTGGGCAAATTACCATGAGTTTTCCTGTTGATAAAAAAGAAAAAAAGATACTGATGAAGCCAGGGGAATTGGTAGAGTACAAAAAAAATAAGTATAGCAAGCGTTTGGTTGACCCAGAAATTTATGCAGCCTGGACAGAAAAGAAGATCATACTCGATCAGACCAGCTTGCAGGAAATGATTCGAATGGCCGAAGATAACTATGGTATAAAAATAAATGTGGCTTCAGAAAAAATGCTAAAACAAACGGTCTCAGGCTCCATGCCAATTGGTGATGCCGAAAGTTTTGTAACACAAGTGGGCATGGCTTTTCAATTAAAAGTAGTACGAGAAAAAAATGGCTATTTATTAAAAGAATAATATATGGCTTACCAATAAACCCAATTACAAACTAAATAATACTACCTATGCGAAAGCTCTACATTTTGATTGGCGTTTTTAGCCTGATGTACTATCAGGCGTTGCCGCAGTATGATGAAGTTTATGCCTCCTCACTTAAACTAAAAGCATCAGACGCTCTAAGGTTGGAAACCTATTCTTTAAAAAACGGACTAGGGCAACTTGAAGAAAAATTCAAGGTGTCAATAGCGTATAAAGATGAATGGGTTGAGAACAAAACCGTTCAGAAGTCTACCCGTAATTTTTCAACGGTGGAGGAAGCCCTAGATGAACTACTGACCGATACGGACCTTAATTATAAGCGGGCAGGTACTAACTTCTATGTGATATCATTGAAAAAGTTTAAACAACCAGTGGGGCTGCAAAGCGCATCAGTATCAAAACTGCCAGAACTATCAGGCAATTTCTTCGCGACCTCAAATAATCTGGTATTCAATGGTAACTTTTTATCCACCTACAGATTCAATAAAGCTGCCGAGGTCGCGGTAATTGTAAGCGGAAAAGTAACTGATGAAAATGGCGCAGGCTTTCCTGGCGTTAACGTTATTGTAAAAGGGACCACCACAGGAACATCAACAGATACAGATGGTAAATTTTCACTATCCGTACCTGATGAAAATTCGATTTTGGTCTTTTCATCAATTGGATACCTCACGCAAGAGGTAAGTGTTGGTACAAGAACAACCCTTGACGTTTCCATGAAAGCGGATGTAAAATCATTGGAGGAAGTTGTTGTTACCGCTTTGGGAATTGAAAGGTCAACTAAGAGTTTAGGATACGCAACCTCAAAAATAAACCCAGATCAATTCTCAGTCAATCGTACTCCCAATCTGATGAATTCGCTGCAAGGTAAAATCGCAGGTGTAAACATTTCATCATTAGGCACAGGGCCTGGTGGAACTTCTAAAATCCGTATTCGAGGTCAATCTTCAATTAATGGACAAAATAACCCCCTTATTGTAATTAATGGTGTTCCTATTGATAACACTAATTTCGGAACCAATCCCGGAAACACAGGAAGTGATAATTCGATTGGCACAAGAGGCGGTGGTGCTACCACAGATGGTGGTGATGGTTTAACCAGTATTAATCCAGATGATGTTGAGAGCATGACCATATTGAAAGGTGCTGCCGCTTCAGCATTATACGGTTCGCGCGCAAAGGATGGTGTTATCATGATTACCACCAAATCAAAAGGAACAGAAAAAGGATTGGGCATAACGTATAATATGAATTATACAAATGACCAGGTTCAGGACTTTACTGACTACCAATATGAATTTGGGCAAGGAGAAAATGGCGTTGGCACTGCATCTCCTGGCGCACCTGCTAACCCAGTTACAGGTCAATGGTCATTCGGTCCAAGGATTCAACCAGGAATGACACAGGTACTATACAACAACCTGGTTGTTCCATATGAAGCGCAAAGGAATATACTCAACGATTTTTACAGGCATGGTCAGACACTTACCAACACGGTTTCAATTGCTGCCACAAGTGAAAAGGGGGGTATGAATCTTTCTGTAGCAAATATGGGCAGTGAAGGCGTTACACCTAATAATTCCTATAACAGAAAAACCATCAACCTGGGATTGGGATATGATTTATCTGACAAATTAAGTGTTAAGGGAAATATCAATTACTCAAACGAGTATAACAAGAATCCTCCTGTTGTATCTGAACAAGATAACTCAATCCCTACCGCCTTATATGCTATGGCGAATACGATGCCATTGGATATCCTCAGAGATAATCAATATAATACCGTAGGTGGAGAGTATAGTTATTCACGGTTTACAAACAGAACAAACCCATATTGGGTATTGTCTGAAGTTAAACAGAACATACGTAGAGACCGGATATTTGGTAATTTTTCAGCAAAATACGATTTCACTAAATGGCTCTTTGCTCAGGTTCGCGTTGGGCAGGATTACTGGTCACGTAATCAGGACTACACAAACTTTCCAACAGGAAAAAATAACCTTAATCAAGGTGGAATAGCTTCAGCAACACCTGGTTTTGTAAACGGTGTGTTTACCCAAGATGCACGCACCTTTAGGGAGACCAACGTTGACTTCCTCTTATCAGCCACTAAAAGCTTCGGTGATTTTGGTCTTAATATAACCGCAGGAGGCAACCAGATGTACAGACGTTCTGATCTAAACAGTGTTCAGGTAACTGACTTCGTTGTGAAAGGACTTTACACCGTACAGAACGGAAGATTAAAAGACCCTCTCTACGATCTTTCAGAAAGGCAGGTAAATTCGGTTTATGGTTCGGCTGAAGTTAATTACAAGCAGTTTCTCTACTTAAATGTTACGGCACGTAACGACTGGTTCTCAACTTTGTCTCCTGCAAACAGAAGCATTTTATATCCTTCGGTGTCAGCAAGCTACGTTTTCTCAGAATCGTTTGATATGCCAGCTTGGTTGGATTTTGGTAAACTAAGAGTTGCCTATGCTCAGGCGGGTAGCGATACAGATGTACCACCTTATGCGGACAAACTGTTTTATGGTACAGCTGCAGCAACATTCGGTGGAAACCCTGTTGGTAATTTTGGCACAACAGTACCCAACGCCAATCTGAAGCCAATGAGTATTGCCGAAACGGAAGTTGGTTTGGATTTGAAAATGTTTGACGGACGACTAGGATTAGATTTTGCAGCTTATCGCAAAATTACCTCTGATCAGATTGTAAATGCTCAAATCTCAAATGCTTCTGGCTTCACCAACACCCGTATCAACAGTGGTGAAAGTGAAAACAAAGGACTTGAAATGATGATTAACATCGTACCCATTAAAATGAATGATTTCCAATGGGACTTCACTTTTAATGGAGCGTACAACATTACCAAAGTTCTAAGCTTGCTAACAGATACGGAAGGTGAAAGAATTATTGTTGGTAATCACGTTTTCAACGGTAGCGTGGCGCAGATTGTTGGGAAGGAAATGGGACAGATTTTAGGTAATGGTTACATGAGAGACGATGGTTCAATAAATCCGGATAACAAAGGTCAGAAAGTTTTTGGTGCCGATGGCCTTCCCCTCACTACAAGCAATGTCATCTTTGGAAGTGCATTGCCTAAGTGGGTGGGTGGATTTACCAACTCGTTTAACTATAAAGGGATTGTGGCTTCATTCCTTATCGACTTCAAATTAGGCGGAAAATTATTATCAGGTACAAACTTTAACGCCTATCGTCATGGACTTCACAAGGTGACACTTGAAGGCAGAGAAGGAGGCACACTGGATGGCAATGGCAATGATCCAGGAAAAGTCACCGGGGTAGGTGTCAATGCAGCCAGCCAACCTAATACTGCATTTGCTACAAATCAGAATTATTTCTCAGTGGTAAGGGCACGAGCTTTAATTGAGCCGGTTATTTACGATGCCGGTTATTGGAAACTGCGTCAAATTTCTATCGGGTATGACTTCGCTAAGTTTCTCAAAGCCTCCTTCCCTATTAAAGGTTTGAAGTTGAGTGCCGTAGCTAATAATGTATTGATGTTGAAAAAATGGGCTGATAATATAGATCCTGAAGCCTTTGGTTATAGCTCTGACAACGTAATCGGTATGGAATCCCCTACGATTCCTCCGACAAGAAGCATTGGATTCAATTTAAACGTTAAATTTTAATACGACCGATCATGAAAAAGATACTAAACATATTACTACTAGCTCTGTCGTTCACTATCATTTCAGCGTGCGACAGTGGATTTGATGAACTGAATAAGAGTAAGAGCGGGGCAACAAGTCTAGATCCTGTTTTTACACTAAACAATGCCGTTATCTCTTCTTCACCAAGTTCTAGCCTTATTTACGAAGAAGCAATCGTTCAACAATGGTTTTCAACCAATACGGGAGTTCTGGAAGGTGGAAATTTTAACAAAGTTCAAGTAAATAACACACCATCGAACTGGAATAACTATTTTCAGAACGTAATCCGGTACACCAACGATGTTATTGTTGCTACTAAAGATAATGCTTCAAGAGCCAATCTATACCAAATGGCAAGGATCGTTCAAGCCAATGCTTTTTTAGTTCTTACAGATACATATGGTGACATTCCTTACACAGAAGCAGGTGCAGGGTACACTGCTCAGACGTTTTTTCCAAAGTATGAAACACAGCAATCCATCTATCCTAAAATAATCGATGAGTTGACACAAGCTGTAGCAGCATTGAATGCAACTGGTACAATTGAAACAGGAGATGCATTGTTTGCCGGGAATATCACAAAATGGAAGAGGTTTGGAAATTCACTTTTATTGAGAGCTGGCATGAGATTAACAAAGGCAGATGCAACTAAAGCTGCGGCTACCGTAGCTGCGGCTCTCGGAGGCAGTGCTGCAACTAATCTCATAATAGCCAACGCAGATAATGCTATCATTCGGCACGATGCCAATTTTGTAAATGGATTTGGAAACACTGTAAACGGTGGAGAAGCAGCTAATTTTTATCTGGCAGAACCGTTTGTAAATGCACTCAAAGGAACGCCAGGCAATGTTGGCAATACAACTGTAGTTGATCCTCGACTATCAGCCATTGCAATTCGCTATAAAGGAGCCCGCAGTGGTGGTGACCAAACAGCTAACAATTTTGGAAACGGCAGCACAGCAGCGGCCGATCAGTTTGGTACTCCTATTGGAAGCACAGATGGGAGTGCTGATATATCTGGTGCGACACTACCCGCTGGTGGATTATACGGAACCCCAGCAGCACCAAGAACAGGGAATCGCTTTTCCTACAGCCAGGTCGATAGAAACAGGATGGTAAAAAGAACATCACCCTTATTTTTAGTAACAGCTGCTCAGACTAACCTATTGCTAGCTGAGGCTGCCATGAGAGGATTTGCTGGTCTTACCACTGGACAAGCTGCCACTTATTTTAGAGAAGGAATCAAAGCCCACATAGATCAAATGGTCTCTTACGATCCAGGTTGTGCAATTTCAGGTACCGCAAGAGATACATATGCTAATGGAGCTGAGGGTACTTTGTTAAATGGTTCATTGGCTACAGCACTACCTCAACTAGGTTACCAATATTGGGTAGCATCGTTTCTAAATGGGCCTGAAGCGTGGGCTAACTTTAGACGAATTGGTTTACCAGCTCTTGCACCTAATCCATTTTCAGGAAGCCAGGTTCCAGGTTCATTCATAGAGAGACTAACCTATCCAGATGCTGAAAAACTAGTAAATAACGAAAATCTTACCAGTGCAATTTCTACATTAGGAGGGTCAGATGTATTGAGTACTAAAGTTTGGTGGGCAAAGTAAAATATATTGGTTATAAAAGTAGGTGGGCAACTTATAAGGGTTGCCCATCCTTTTAAATTAAAATAAGAATACAAGTTGAATGATATACATCACCAACATCAAGTGTTTACTTAAAAATAATTAATCCTTTAAGATGATGAGACGACTGATTCATTTATTCACAATTCTATGCACCCTGATGGCAGGTATGGTTACAGCCCAGAAAATCTCGCCTACACCAGACGAAATAAAAACGATTACTTCTCTTTGGACAGGTGAGCGATTTCCAGATGGCAGACCCAAAGTACCGGATGCCTTGCTGGCAAGGTTGGAAAAAGTTTCAATGGAAGAAGCCTGGGGATACCTTAGAAATAAAGGATACAATAATCAATACGAGAACGATTGGATAATCATTAATACTGATAAGGTAATGGCCGGAAGAGCATTGACCGCTCAGTATATGCCTCTTCGTCCAGATATTGAAAGTGTCGTGCGTGAAGTTGGTAAAAATGAAGGCCGGGTGCAGGCGGGTGGTACAAACTCATGGCCAATTGATAAACTTCAAAATGGTGATATCTATGTTGCGGATAGCTATGGAAAAATAGTAGATGGCACACTGATTGGAGACAATCTTGGTAATGCTATTTATGCTAAATCTAAGAAGGGTGTAATATTTTATGGATCTGTTAGAGATATGGCTGGCCTTAACAACATTGACGGATTCAATGGTTGGGTAAAGGGTCATGATCCGTCTTATATTCAGCAAATGATGTTATCAACTATTAATTACCCGATTAGAATTGGCAGAGCTACAGTCGTCCCGGGTGATGCTGTGCTTGCCAATAAGTTTGGTGTTGTTTTTATTCCAGCACATCTGTTAGCCGATTTAGTAATCAATGCTGAATTTATTATGCTGCGCGATCAGTTTGGTATACAGAGATTAAAAGAAGGCAAATACACAGCCGGTGAAATAGACTCGAAATGGAATGAGACTATCGTAAAAGATTTTCTCGATTGGGTTAACAAGAAAAAAGATTTACCTATGAGCAAGGAGGAACTAGATAAATTTCTAAAAGAGCGCAATTGGTAACTAAGAATATTATTCATAAATGCATCGTTAAGTTCAAATCTACCTACCTAAACATTTACCAAAATGAAAAGTATACTTCAGGAAATCATTAAAAAGAATAAGCAACGTGAGCGGGATGCCGCGGTCGCAAGACAGGCAGAAATAGAAAGTCCATCTACCCTAGACAGCAGACGAAACTTCCTTAAAAAGACAACGCTAGGCGGAATCGCACTTACCAGTTTAGCAGGCTTAACCTTTGAAGATTCAATGGCTCAGACCACTTCAAAAGTCCAAAAGGCTTCCGCTCCTTCCGATTTAAAAATTACCGACATGCGTTATTGCTTGACTGCCGTAATGGGTGGTACAGCAATTATTCGTATCGATACGAATCAAGGTATTTATGGATTAGGTGAAGTAAGAGATGCCGCAGATGTGCGCTATGCGTTGTTTCTTAAAAGTCGGATACTAGGCGAGAATCCGTGCAACGTGGAGAAGATATTTAAAATCATAAAGCAATTCGGAGGTCAGGCTCGCCAGGCAGGCGGTGTATGTGCTGTGGAAATGGCACTATGGGATATCTGCGGTAAAGCTTACAATGTTCCTGCCTGGCAATTGCTTGGCGGAAGATACAGAGACTCTATAAGAATTTATGCTGATAAACCAGAAGCAAAAAGCCCTGAGGAACAACTGAAGCTCATCAAGTTTCGCACGGAAACACAAGGTTAC
>JANOQK010000395.1:0-2323 GCA_031414855.1 Bacteroidia bacterium
GGGGTTGAATACACTGTTTGCGTGTGTAATAAATCTGATTTCAAATAATAATCAACTGGGTAACATCATTCCCTATTCGGTAATCTTAATTAGCTTTTTGTCATCATTCCTCTTTTTGTTCAACTATAGACTGCTGGTTAAATATATCTTCACCTACTATAAAAATGCCATCTTGAAAAAATCAAGGGTAATGATTTTTGGTGCTGGTCAAACAGGGATCATCACCCGTCATGTTATTGACTCCACCTCGCGCATGAGAATTGCCGGATACCTGGAGGATGACAAAAATAAAATCGGAAAAGTACTGGACGGAGCAAAAATATATAGCGCTGAGCCACGCGAACTCGATCTGCTGTTTAAAGAATTAAATATTGATGAACTGATTTTCACTGCTAAAGATATTTCGCTGGAACGAAAAAATGAGGTAGTTGATATTTGCATTCAAAATCAGGTAAGGATCAGAACTGTTCCACCCGTGGAAAAGTGGGTGCGAGGCGAATTGAGCATGAATCAGATCAAGGAAATCAACATCGAAGATTTACTGGGCAGAGAGTCGATAAAAATAAAGAACGAGAATGTGGAGGCTGATGTCAGGGGCAAACGAATCCTGATTACAGGGGCAGCGGGTTCTATTGGAAGTGAATTGGTGAGGCAAGTGATCCAATATCACCCGGATTCATTAACGTTGGTCGATCAGGCGGAATCTCCACTGTATGAATTGGAACGGGAATTGAAATTGTATTCTGGTGTTACAAAGATTGCCTTGTACCTGGCTGATATTACCAATAGGGAGCGCATGGCATCCATTTTCAAAGATCATAGACCCGAAATCATATATCATGCAGCGGCTTATAAGCATGTTCCGATGATGGAGAGTAACCCATCTGAGGCGGTATCGTGCAATGTGCTAGGCACTAAATTAATTGCCGACCTGGCGGTGGAGGGCAAGGCAAGTAAGTTCGTAATGATATCAACAGACAAAGCGGTAAATCCAACCAACGTTATGGGTTGCTCTAAGCGTATCGCGGAGATATATGTGCAATCATTAAATAGTTATCACAAGTCCCAAGGCACTGCAAAAACAAGTTTTGTAACAACCCGATTTGGAAATGTGTTGGGCTCAAATGGTTCCGTAATTCCGTTGTTTAAGAATCAAATAAAGATGGGCGGCCCCATCACCGTAACTCACCCGGAAGTATCTCGGTTTTTCATGACCATTCCCGAAGCCTGTCAATTGGTGATCGAAGCAGGAACCATGGGAAAGGGAGGGGAGATATTCATATTTGATATGGGGCAATCGGTGAAGATACTGGATTTAGCAAAGAAGATGATTCATCTGTCCGGCCTGGACCCTGAACGGGATATTAATATCGTTTTTACCGGGCTACGGGAAGGCGAGAAATTGTATGAGGAATTGTTGGCGAAATCAGAGAACACCATGCCAACCCATCACCAGAAAATCATGATTGCGAAAGTACAGGAATACGAATATATCGAAATCAACAAGTACGTTGAATTGTTCAATGATTTAATTCACGATAAGAATGAATTGAAGATGGTGGCGTTGATGAAGGAACTGGTACCAGAGTTTGTCAGCAACTATTCAAGGTATGAAGTGCTGGATAAAGCTTAGCGCCTTTTTTGCTTAACGCCACCCTTCTTATTATACCGGTACATAGAATTTCTTTTCTTGTTGGTGAAACCTTTACTCCTCGATCCACCTCCAATGTTCATAGGTAAATAATACTCCACTTTTGCATTCAATAACATATATCCATCCAGGTTGTTTGGATTTCCTCTGATGTAACCATCTTGCGCTAAGGGAAGACCAATTTCCGGGCGCCTGTCCGATAAAGTGGCAGCCAATGGATCGGTGAACTTAGATGCATCCTTATGTGTGGTGCTCACATCATCAAGATAGTCAGTAAATGTTTTGCGATATCCTCCTTCAATTGAAAGATTGAAATTGGGAGTTACTTTAAACCTCATTCCAAGACCGTAGGGAATGACAATACCGAAACTACTATAACTCACTAACTCTGTTTGCAGCGGGCGCAAGGCCACCTTTTCACCTTGGTATTCTGTTTTAGGGTTATAGTACATCAGGCCTATACCAGCAAAGGCGTATAAGTTAAAATTAGGCCTTCTATAATACCGGGTTCCATTGGATAGAAAACTATAGGCCCCTGTTGCACTTATTTCATAATTATTAGAGGAAAAGGAAAGATTCCTTGGAACTCTGCCTGGATCACCAGCAATGGCATCAGAACCTTTTAATGAGAACCAGGTCATTTCTGCTCTAGCACTAATATGGGTGCCAAAA
>JANOQK010000396.1:0-2940 GCA_031414855.1 Bacteroidia bacterium
AAAACTGCGGTGATAAAAAAACTTTCCTGTCCATCGGTTATCTTTAGATGCGAGATTGTAATCCACTCCGAGTAATCTGTTATAGGCAGTTGTATCGAAGGCCTGCTTATTAATCATCATAAGCCCAATGTTGGAGCGGGCAAACATTTTTCGTTGCACGGCTGCAACGGCATAGTTGATGGAGGGTAAGTTGACAGCATTGTCCTCAGCAGCTTGCATGTCCAGCACTCCAAGGCGCCAGTTGTTATTTATTTTTCCACTTAGGCGTGCACCTCCATAAATTTGATTTTGAATATTTTGTCCTGTTGATGGATCGCGGGTAACACCAATTCTTCTGGAAAAGAAGGGCCTTGAGTTGGTGTATCCAAAGCTTCCAAATAGATCTGCATTTTCTAAAAAGAATTGGCGCCTTTCGGGAAAGAAAATTTCAAAACGATCAAGGTTGGTTACTTGTTGGTCAACTTCTACCTGTGAGAAATCTGGATTTACAGTAAGGTCAAGGTTAAGTGCCGAACTGATAGCAATCTTGGCATCACCTCCAATTGTATTTTCTTTAGTGCGAGGAGTGCCTTCTTCAAAATCGCGTGTGATCTTACTTGCTACATACGGTATAAGAGAAATATTTCCTCCTGGTTTTTGAAGCGGCTGGTCCCAATGAAGTTTTCTAAGAAATGCCAGGTTAATGAGTGGATAAATGCGGGGTACTGGTGCCCAAGTGGAGCGCTCTGTAAAATGACTATCAATCCTATAAAAGTTAATATTCCATTCTGAAACTCCTTCTTTAAAACGAATTGATTTGAATGGGATGGCCATTTCGCACACCCAATTATCATTCTCAATTCTGGCTTCAGAAAACCATTTATTATCCCAATTTAAAGAGAGGTCATCGCGAGTAGCTCCCCCGTTTGAAACCAATCCTTCCCGTTGCACCCCAAACGGATTAACGCCAAATTGAAATGCATTGGTGTTATCCTGATACGTGTCCAGAACTAAAACAAAGGCATCATTGGCTTCACCACGAAAATCCCTTCGCAAAGAGGGTGTAACATATTTTCTGGGTTCTATGTTGTGCATCACAGCAAACAGGTAGATGAAGTGATCATCGTATGTCATTCGAACCTCAGTTGGGACTATTGCTGAGGAGCTATCGAATGGAAAGTACTGCTTAAAACCTGTTGCTACCTCCGCTGTCTTCCAATCGACATCATCCATAATGCCGTCCACTGTAATTTTTGAAATGGCCTTGTGAATGTTTAACCCTGGTAACTGAGCGGAAGCAATCTGGGAGAAGAATAATAGAGTAAATAGGGAACGTAAGAGCACTTGGATCGATAAAAATTAAGGCGCAATAATAACGCTTTTTAGAAGGCTAGTTTACAGTTTTTTGACAAGTGGCGTCAAAGTTTAATATAGAAATCCTTAGTCAGCATTTTATAGTCATCCGACCACTCTTCACCTTCTGCATGTAGAATTAAGCTTTCGGTTGTGATCACCTTCGGTTCAAGGGCAAATTCAAAAAGCCAGCGCTCCTGCGGTTTACCTTGGCGGGAATAGAATGCAAGTTGGCGGACAATGTGTAGATTATTTTTATAGGCAAGCGATTGAAATAGTTTCCCCTCCTCGAGTGGAAGCACAACAACGATTCTTCCTGATGGACTAAGTAATTTTAGTGCACCACTAATAAGTTCGGCATAGCTCAATGAATTTGTATGCCGAGCTTGGGATCTTTTGTCTGAAGGTGGTAATTGACTATTGATGAAATAGGGAGGGTTACTGACAATCAAATCGAATATGCTGTTGGAATTGAATGATTGAAATGATTGATGATGAACTTTTATTTTTTCTGACCACGGTGATCGGTCTATATTTTCCTGAGCTTGTTCTGCATCATCTTGTTCAATTTCCAGGGCAACTAATTTTGTGTCTGGTGAGGTTCGCTGCGCCAGCATAAGTGAAATCACTCCTGATCCGGTTCCTACTTCAAGAATAGTATTGACGCCTTTTACCCCTGTCCACGCACCAAGTAGCACAGCATCGGTGCCGACTTTCATGCCGCATCGGTCGTGATGAACATCAAATTGTTTGAATTTAAAAGGAGTTATCTTTTTCACACAAATACGCCAGGTGCGCAAAGTAACGGAATTCATAATAACCTTTGCGAGCTTTGCGCCTTAGCGTGAAATTGTATTTTTACAATACGTTAACAAATATGAAGCCCCCAGTACAAAATATTCATATCTCAAAATTCACCAGTCAAGGAGTTATCTCAAAGTCCGATTTACTTGCGGTAGAGGAGCCACTTGAAATACGATTGGGATTTGGTCAATTGAATGAACGCGAGCAAAGAAGCATATCCGTTACGATGCGCACACCAGGCCATGATTTTGAATTGGTGCTAGGTTTTTTGTTTACAGAGGGAATTATCAAATCGAACGAACAGATTGGAAGTATCAATTACTGCAGCACGGTAAAGGCGGACGAATTTGAAAACGTAGTGCGCGTTGAACTGAAGCCAGATGTTAAGTTGGATTACGGGAAATTTCAGCGCCATTTTTATACCTCTTCAAGTTGTGGTGTGTGTGGAAAATCTTCGATTGATTCGGTGAAGGTAAATTGTCAACCAGTTCAAAGTGAATTCAAGATAACCAGCGACTTTATTCTCAGTCTTTCAAATAAATTGAGAGAAGCTCAACATATTTTTGAACACACAGGAGGCCTGCACGCATCTGCTTTGTTTGACCAAAATGGTAGTTTGATTTTGTTGAGAGAAGATGTTGGACGCCATAATGCCCTGGATAAAGTGATTGGGGGCACGCTTCTTAAAAATCAAGTGCCACTTTCAGATTTTGTGTTAATGGTAAGTGGGCGTCTCAGTTTTGAGTTGGTGCAAAAGGCAGCAGTTGCTGGCATTTCTATTATTGCGGCAGTTGGAGCACCTTC
>JANOQK010000397.1:0-39437 GCA_031414855.1 Bacteroidia bacterium
CAATATTTTCTCATCCGGACTTAATTCTATTCCATTCGTTGTGCCCATACCTTCTGCCAATAGGACTGCCTGACCATTCGTGTCGATCCGCCAGATTTTACCAGTGCTTTCTTTCCAGTTCGGATCAGACGCAAATAGTTGCCCCTTTCTATTTATACATAAATCATTGGGCTGATTGAACTGGTCATTGTGGCAATAGATAGTTACTGCCTTTGTTTTCTTATCAACCTTTAAAATATTGTGGCCAGTGAAATCGGCTAACAATAAATTTTCATTCGCGTCAAACATGATGGAGTTGGCTGTACTTCCTACCGGCAGCGTAACAAAAAGTTTTACTTTTCCCTTCTTACTTACCAGGCCGATCGTTCCATCTTTTTGAAAGTTGACAACATAGAGATTCCCTTTTTTATCAACGTTTGGTCCTTCGATGTTACCAGTGAAAAGGTTTTCAGCCGTAAGATCTTTAGCCTGGTAATATTGTCCAAAGCAACTAAAAGCCGATCCTAAGACGCAAAAGAAAATGATTGTATTTTTCAAGTCGAGCATTTAAATAAGTGCATTCTTTTAGGCTACACTCTTTCCCATTCGATGTCCTTTTACTGCATAGTATAAAGTGAAAAGGAAACAAGGTACCATCAACAAATAAGCATCTTGTGTTCCCCATGATTCAGACAATTTTCCATACAACAGTGGCATAATGGCCCCACCAGCAATAGACATGATCAACAATGCAGATCCGATTTTTGTAAACTTACCAAGCCCATCTATGGCTAATGGGAAAATAGCTGGCCACATCAATGAGTTGGCCAACCCAAGCATAGCGATAAATGCAACAGATGTAAAGCCAGTTGTAAGAACGGCCGCAATGGTGAACACCACCCCCAGGATGGAGCATATTTGAAGTGCTTTTGCCTGTGAAATGTATTTTGGAATTGTGATGATACCAATTATATAACCTACCAGCATAAACGCAAGTGTTAGCTGCGTGAAAAATCGTGCTGTAGAAAGTTCAATGCCTAATGACTTTCCATAACTGATAATGGTATCTCCAGCCATTACTTCAACCCCAACATATAGGAAGATTGCGATCATACCCAATACAAGATGAGGAAATTGAAATACACTGGTTTTTCGAATGGTGCCAGATTGCGTATTCTCATCTTCTTCATCTTCCTTAATGTCTGGAAGGCCTGAAAACAGAATAGCGATAGCAAGCACTACCAACACACCTGCTATAATCATATATGGAACTATCACCCGGCTTGCCAGTTCATTTAATGTACTTTCTTTTGTTGCAGCGTCCATAGTTTGAAGGCTTTTCTCCAATACATCAGCATCGTTTAAAGCGATATAACCAAAAATAAGGCCTGCCAGAATACCTGCTACTTTATTACAAATACCCATAATACTAATACGCATAGCGGCACTTTCAATCGGGCCTATGATCGACACATAAGGATTCGAGGCTGTTTGTAATAAAGCCAAGCCAGTACCAATAATGAACAATCCTATCAGAAACATATTGTAATCACGCGCACTTGCTGCAGGCACAAATAGGATAGCCCCAACTGCCATAATTAATAAACCTAGCGCCATGCCTTTTTTATAGCCCGTCTTCCTTAAAACAAAAGAAGAAGGTACAGCCATAACGGTATAGGCAATAAAAAAGGCGGTGGCTACCAGGTAAGATTGAAAATCCGTCTCTAACTGACAAGCGATTTTAAGGTAGGGAATAAGTGTACCATTCACCCACGTGACAAATCCGAAGATAAAAAACAGGGCTCCTATGATGATCATAGGGAGCATATAATTTTTTTTATTACTCATGATGGGCAGGGATATTTAGGTTATTAGGTTAGGCTTAATTACAGTAATTTACTTAAAAGAAGTTGAGGTGTATTTCACACACTAACTAGTAAAGGTTAGTTTTGCGATTTAATTACTCGATAATAGGCGAAATAAAGTAAAGTTCAATGGGCAATCAAAAAAAACTCACGCTTTTGGTGTTGGCGGCAGGTATCGGAAGTCGCTATGGTGGTATTAAACAAATTGACGGCTTCGGCCCACATGGCGAAACCATTATGGACTACTCCCTTTTTGATGCCGTCCGGTCAGGCTTCACCAAGGTTGTTTTTATTGTCAGAGAAGAAATTCTCGAGATCGTAAAAGAGAAATTTCTTCCCAAGTTGAAAGGAAAAGTTGAAGTTGAATTTGTGGTGCAGTCGCTGGATAAACTCATTCCTGACGCCTATAAAAATCCTGAGCGCACAAAGCCCTGGGGCACGGGCCATGCTACACTCTGCGCAAAGGACGTAATACACGAACCCTTTGCCGTAATCAATGCCGATGATTTTTACGGGCGAGAAGCCTTTCAGTCTTTAGCCGATTTTTTTTCACATGAATCGAATGGTGCCCATTGCATGGTAGGCTTTACGTTAAAAAACGTCTTGTCAGATCACGGCAGCGTATCGCGTGGTTGTGGCGAACGAGATGAACAAGGTTTTTTAAAAACTGTAGTGGAGCGAACTACCATTGTTAAAGAAAACGGCAAGATCATCGCGAAAGAAAAAGAAGGAGATTTAGTGCTTTCACCCGAAACACCCACATCAATGAACTTCTGGGGCTTTCATCCAAATGTATTTGATTCAGCTCAACGGTTGTTTGATGAATTTCTTAAGAACAACCATCAAAATCTGAAGTCAGAATTTTATATACCCATCATTGTAAACGAAATGATCAAACGCAACGAGGGGAAAGTGAAAGTTATTCCGGGTGGCAATATCTGGTTTGGCGTTACCTACAAGGAGGATAAAGAAGAAGTATCATCAAAGATCAATGCTTTAGTGAAGAAGGGTGATTACCCTGAGAAGTTGTGGGGTGTCTAGAAAAGTTGGAAACAACAAAATCATTTACTTTTGAAAATACCCGAACAAGTATTCAGATCGTTTGGCTTGAGTCCAAGCCTATCCACTAATCGCATTGGCTCAGGGCATATTAACTATACCTTCAAAATAGAAGGCGAGCCTTCTTTCATTTTACAACGTATTAACAAAAACGTCTTTAAAGAACCTGACCTTATAGCACAAAATATCAGACTGGCTGCAAATTATCTCAGAGATCACCACCCCCATTTTATTTTCATGAGTAACCTCCTTACCGTGGATGGGAAAGAAATGGCGTATGATTCCGAAGGGTTTCCATGGCGCTTGTATCCATTGATTGATCATTCCTTCACAGTCGACCAACTTGAAACTGACGAACAAGCTTTCGAGGCTGCGTGGGCATTTGGTAGTTTGTGCCGCAACCTGGATGGGTGTGATGTAAAGCAATTCAAAGCTGTCATCCCGGGATTTCAAGATCTTTCATGGCGCTATCAGCAGTTTGAGGATGCGCTCTCAAAAGCATCAAGTGAAAGAAAAACCGGAGCCTCTGATAGTATTCAATCCGCTAAGCATTTTGCTTTTCTAGTGAAGCAATACGAAGAACTTATTAAAAATGGCGCTTTAAAATTGCGAATCGTTCATAACGACACTAAAATAAATAACATTCTTTTCGATGGCATCTCCAGTCAAACGATTTGCGCAATCGACCTCGATACGCTTATGCCTGGCTATTTCATTTACGATCTGGGGGATATGGTGCGCACATTTGTGAGTCCAGTAAGCGAGGAAGAGAAAGATGTAACAAAAATTGTGTTTCGCAAAAACATCTACCAAGCACTAACAAAAGGATATCTATCTAAGATGAGTGACGTAATGAGTGACGAAGAAAAATCAGCTATTCCGTTTTCCGGATTGATGATGACCTATATTATGGCATTGCGGTTTCTAGCTGACTATCTGAATGGAGACATCTATTATCACACTACCTACCCCGGACAAAACCTGGTTCGAGCCAGAAATCAATTCCGGTTATTGCAAGTCCTTTCGGATAATGTTTACCCCTTGCCAATCTGATAGAATGATTATCCAAAATGAAGCGGAACGCATAATTTCCCCTTGTATAATTTTACTAATCGTGATTAACAACTTTTTCTATATTTGGACAAATCAATCCCATGAATAAACTATTTATAATTGTTGCTTTCATTTTAACAGTTGAGGTAAATGCACAAGTCAGTGAGCCCGCGAAGATATACAGCGCATTGATCACCATTTCTGATATAAAGGATAATTTATCAATCATTGCATCAGACGCCATGGAAGGGCGTGAAACCGGAACGCGCGGCCAAAAGATGGCGGCCGCTTTCATTGCTAATCATTTTCAGGAGTTAGGTCTGATTGGCCCGTTAAACAGAAGTAATTATTTGCAAACAGTTGATCTTTATAGTACAACTCCTGCTTTAGTTTCTCTAGTCTCAGGAACAACTACCCTAGTGCCAGGGGAAGACTACGTGTATTTGGGTTCAGCTTCAACAAATGGGCTCATTGAAACCCCTTTGACATTTGTTGGCAATGGAAATGAAATTGACTTGACCCAAGTGAACATAACTGGTAAAAGTGTCATTGTTATTTTGGAACAAGGCTCAACATTGCGCAACAATCCAGTCATCACCGCACTGCGGGATAAAGAAGCAAAAGAAATTTTTGTGATTCTTGAAAGTAATGAAACCTATGAAACCATTTCTTCCTTTGCAAGGGGAGGCGACCGTCTTAGCTTAACGAAAAGTTCAATGCCTGGTCTATTTGTGCTCACTTCAGCCGCTGCCGAAAAAATTTACAAAATGCCATTGGCCAAACTAAAAAAGGCAGGCGTTGAAAAAAAATTAGCAAAATTTAAACCTGCCATTATCTCTTATTCAATCAATCAAAGTTTTAAGGAAGTTAAGTCAGAAAACGTGTTAGGCTATCTGGAAGGAACCGACAAGAAAGATGAACTTGTCATTATCACGGCTCATTATGATCACATCGGAAAAAAGAAATCAGGGGAAGGAGATTTGATTAATAATGGCGCTGATGACGATGGCTCAGGAACAGTTGCTGTCATGGCGTTGGCAAAAGCGTTTGCGCAAGCAAAGAAAGAAGGCAAGGGGCCTCGCAGAAGTATTTTGTTCATGGCTGTTACAGGTGAAGAGAAAGGCTTATTGGGCTCTGACTATTACACGCAACATCCTGTTTTTCCATTGGCCAATACTGTTGTTGATCTCAACATTGACATGATTGGAAGAAATGATCCGCAGCACAAAGACAGCGCACCCTATGTATATGTTGTAGGATCCGACAAACTTTCCTCTGAACTTCATACACTAAGTGAATCTATCAATGAAGCAACAACGAACTTAGTCTTCGATTACACTTATAATGACCAGAACCATCCTGACCGGATTTACTATCGTTCTGATCATTGGAATTTTGCTAAAAATAACATTCCAATCATTTTTTACTTCGATGGTATTCACGAAGATTATCATAAAGTAAGTGATGAGATTGAAAAAATTGATTTTGATGCCCTCACCTTAAGAACTAAGTGCGTGTTTTACACGGCTTGGGAAATTGCTAACAGGGATCAACGACTAGTGGTGGATAAAAAGTAACACTTGGTGTGTGTGTAATCGGTAATCTGTTCTAGATCACCGATTATCACTTATTCTACCTTTGAATAGTAAAAGTTGTGTAGCCCTTCTCTTCACCAAGCATTACTTCAGCGTGTTGCACTTGCGCACGAGGTGGTCCACTCTTGCACCATTTAATAAATTCGGAAAGAATGTCCTCCTCTGCTTCTGCCTCCATGTAAACACTTCCATTAAGTTCATTGCGCACAAATCCTTTTACACCCAGCTCATCTGCTTTTTCTTTCGTGGCGACACGGAAGAATACGCCTTGCACTCTTCCAGAAACAATGATAGTCATGTGTTGAGTCATGTTAGAAATGTTTCAACCTCTCAACTACATAATATAATCCGTACTCAAAAACACAGACTCTCGGTTGTTAATAATAGTACTAATAATCTTTTTATTCGAGTCCGTTGCCTTGACTGCCACCAGGGTGCGAATTGAAAATACCCTAAGCGCATCCGCTACCGATAATGTTCCTTCGGCCGAATCCTTTCTTCCATTGAATGGAAATGAATCTGGACCCCGTTGGCTTTGCGAATTAATATTAATTCGACCCACCTGATTAGAGAAAGCATCAATCATGCGCGAAATCTGCTTCGAATCATTTCCGAAAATACTTACTTGCTGACCGAAGTTGGAGTTTACCACATATTGAATTGCTTCTTCCGGGTTTTCAAATGGAACAACTGGAATCACTGGGCCAAACTGCTCTTCATGATAAACGTTCATGGAAGAATTTACAGGGTAAAGCAATGCAGGATAGAAGAACGAATTAAGATGAGTGCCTCCGTTTTCATTCATCACGCTGGCACCCTTTTGCTTGGCATCTTCCACTAAATCATTTAGAAAATCTGTCTTGCCCGGCTCTGGCAATGGTGTAATATTTACACCAGCATCCCAAGGCATTCCTAATCTAAGTTTGGAAATTTCAGCAGTAAATTTTTTAAGAAAGACTTCGACCAGGCTTTTGTGCACAAATAAAATCTTTAAGGCTGTGCAGCGTTGTCCGTTAAACGATAATGAACCGAGCACACATTCACTTACGGCATTGTCGAGATCTGCATCAGATAAAATAATTCCGGGGTTCTTGGCGTCCAAACCCAAAATAGCCTTCAGCCTATGTGGTTTAGGGTGAAGTTTCTTTAAATCATTCGCACCCTTGTTTGTGCCTATAAAAGCAAACACATCAATTTTACCAGTCTCCATTAATGCACCAACTGTATCGCGGCCACGACCATAAATAATATTAATAACACCGGCTGGGAAACTGTCACGAAAGGCTTCGAGCAAAGGGCGAATCAATAGCACTCCATATTTAGCCGGTTTAAAAACAACGGTGTTTCCCATGATGAGAGCGGGTATAAGCGTTGTAAACGTTTCATTAAGAGGATAATTAAAAGGCCCCATACACAACGCCACTCCCAAGGGCACTCGTCTGATCTGTGCCATGAACCCCTGATCTTCGGATAATTTTGCCGCACTACGATCCAATTCCTTCAGTGCTTTGATTGTGTCGACAATATAGTCGCACGTACGGTCAAATTCTTTCTCAGAATCCTTTAATGGTTTCCCAATTTCCCACATCAATAGTTTCACCACCTCTGCTCGCTTCTCTTTCATCCTTCCCAGGAAGACCTCCACATGTTTAATGCGATCCATTACACTCATGGTTGGCCACTCGCCCTGCCCAAGGTTGTAAGCTGCAACAGCAGCATTCAATGCATCAAGTGCTTCGTGTTTGGTAAGCAATGGCGTGCTTCCAATTATTTTTTGTTTGAACCCTGTTCCTTCCTTCAAAAACACAGGACTTGTTACAGGATTTAATGTGCCTGTCCATGTGCGTAGTTTTCCATCGATCAGGTATTCACGCTGCTCAAGATAAGGACCTACATTAAATTGCTGTGGGATGTCAGACTCAGTTGGAAATAAATTTGATAAGAAGGAACTCATTAAAGAGGGGTTTAAAAATCAGAGGATGAAATTAGCAATCTTTATTACGATAACCACAATAATAAAACCAGAGTAGGGAGTTTTATTCGTTCATCATCTTAACACCAGAAGATGTGCCAACACGTGAAGCACCCGCCTCGATCATTTCAATCGCTTGCGCCTTGGTTTTAATTCCACCAGATGCCTTAATGCCTACACCAGGAACAACATACGATTTTATCAATTTGATATTCTCAACCGTTGCACCTGCGGGCGCAAACCCAGTTGATGTTTTCACAAAATCTACTCCGGCATCGCAGCATATTTTTGTTGCTGCTATGATTTCTTCCGAACTAAGATAGGCCGTTTCGATTATCACTTTTACAATCTTCTGATGATCATGTGCTAGCTTGCTGCACTTCGCTATTTCTATTTTGGTCCACGGAATACCGGTTTTAAATGAACTTACATTCCATACTACATCTAATTCATCTGCGCCATTATCGATAGCGCGCTTCATTTCGTCCAACTTAGTCTCTGTCATATTGTAGCCCAGGGGAAATCCAGCTACCGTAACTAAAATAATATTTTCTTTTCCGATCTCCCTTTTTGCTCTTTTCACCCAAAAAGGAGGAACACATATTCCCAAAAAATTGCATTGTTTAGCCTCCACTACCAATTGATCAATGTCTTTGATGGTAAGCGTTGGGCTTAAGTTGGTATGCTCGATATAACGAGAAATCTCCATATAAATCTTACTATTAGGGCAAGTACGAAAGTAGTTTTTCTAATTTGCAATTAATAGCGAGATGTCCGGCCATTGATGTGCAATTTCTATTAGGAGATAATTGGCTTTTAAGAGTGTGCTTTTAAGCAACCCCTAGTGGCGAATTCCACACACGTTACAAAACTTCATTTTGTTGGCAGGTCGTTTTTTCGGTTCGCGCTTGTGACCAAAGTACTTTTGCTCTGAATATTGTGGTTTACTTGCCTCCCTTTCGTTTTTAAGCCTTTGCTTGCTCAGCATCTCCTGACGATCATAAAAATCATTGCGCGCATCATAACTGGTTTCAGCACCCCTTGATTTCTTTTTGGGTTTAGGTGCGTAGTCTTTTTGGGGAAGAACAGACTCCACAGAAGTAGATTGGTCCTTGCTTTTCTCCTGACCAATTGCCAATGAGATGGTGAAACAAAACAGAGAAACAAAAAGAATCCTTTTAACAATCATCCTACAAAGGTAAACGAAATTCAAGATGCAATACCTGTCGGTGGACTGTTTCACAGCTAAATTCAACTGATGAAACAGTTAAAAAATTTAAACCTCTGCCGACAGCACACTCAGGTCATTTTCCTCAATGCCTGATACCACACTCTTTGCAATATCGCATTCTCCAATAAGGCCTTTTTTTGGGTAAGCACTTATGCCCAAAGTAACGAGGGTTTGAATATTGAGGCTTAGAGAGTTTTTTTATAATCTTTTGCTTTTCCTTTGCCGCTTTTTCTACTCGCTCATAAAATTCATAACGAGCGGTGTGCTTCACTTTTTTCTTATGAAACTTTGTCGCCTTAATACGGTATGAAGCTTGCGCTTTTTGGGGTTGAGCAGGCGCAAGAGACGTGGGCAACATACTACTCTGTTCCTTACTTTGCCCACTAGCCAAAAAAGGAATCAAGAACATAACATAAAAAAACCTCAGCTGTTTTTGCATAGCTGAGGTTTAACGAAACTTACTAGATTTTATTTTCTTAACTGGATTTACTTTGCATCATCGACTGTTGTCTGCGGAAAATCCATGGAGGTGTAGGATTCTCTTCTTTCCACAGTCCTTTATTCTTTCCCCGGGCCTTCTCCTTAAGGTCTTCCAATTCTGCAATTGGATCTTTTTCAGATGTCCAGGCAAGACCCTCTCTTAATAAAGAGAAACGAGAATCTTCCTTTCCCTCCACGATTAGAATACCCAGACGGTTTCCCTTTCTGTCTTTTCCTTGAATTATAACTTGAACATCTTTCTCTAGTATCAGTTTCTCCAACAATTCTTTGGCTTTGTCGCCATATTCCTGATCAACCTCCGGGCAATCAATGCCATAGAGTATTATTTTATACATCTCGTTGTCATCTGCAATTATTTCCAGCGTGTTGCCATCAATGACCGATACTACTTTGCCTTTGATCGCATCATTTGCGGTGCACATGAATGAAATCAGCAGCACAACAGCTGCACACATTACCTTCTTCATCTCAGATTATTTTTTAGCTTTTGATGCGTCAAATCTCGGATTTGTAACAGCAATCCTCCAGCCAAAAAAGACTTTCAGTAGACGCATGTAAGATTTAAGTGATTAATGAGAAGTTGACTGCAAGAAGCTCTTCCCTGCGGGATATTATTCTACACTATCATTGATTGAATTCTACAAGAGTCACACCTTATGGCTATTTCTTCTTGCAATACTGATCGATTGAAAAGCGAGCTTTAGCATCACCCATCTCTACCGCTTTCCTCCAATCAAAACATGCCTTGTCTTGTTCCTTTAGTTGATAAAAGAAATTACCACGCTGTTTATAGTAGGAAGCATTTTTTCCGTCAAGAGTTATGGCTTCATCCATATCAGAAATTGCTGCGCCATAATCATCCAACTCAGCTTTGCAGGTAGCACGACCATAAAAAGCAGCCGCATCTTTGTTATTCAGATGTATGGACTTATTATAATCCAATACCGCATCTTCATATTGTTGACTTTCTTCTTTTATGAGAGCACTGTTATAATAAACGTCAGAATTGTTAGGATCAAGTGCAATTGCTTTGGAAAGATCATCAAGTGCTGCCTTTGTGTTTTCCATTCCTAAATTCGCTCGTGCTCGCTCCAGAAAAATCTGAACTGAATTCTCACCCAACTTTGTGGCCTCATCAAAATCCTTCAAAGCCAATTGAAACTCTTGCTCTTCCATTAAGCATTTACCCCTCTTAAACAAAAGTGTTTTGTCTTTCACCCCACCTTGAATAGTCTTGTCAAGATACTCATGTGCAGCTGTATAATTTTTCTGTTCAAAATATCCTTCCGCTAGCTTCTGATACAATTCCACATCCGGTTTCTCACTTAGTTTTTCTACCATACGAAAATCTTTTGTGCCGTTTTCATATTTCTTCAAAATGAATAAAGCCTCGGCACGATTTTCATAAGCTTTCGCATAATCCTCTTTTAATGAGATGGCCATTCCAAAATCCTGAATGGCAGCTTCAGTCTGCTGCTGAGTTAACAGTGTCTTACCGCGATTATTAAATAGCACAGGATCTTTTAATCCAAGATTTGCGGCAGTCGTATAATCCTGAACGGCACCGGGCAAATTTCCATTTTTAAATTTTGCATCACCTCTATGAAAGAATGCATTGGCGAGTTTTGGGTTCTTCTCGATAGCTATTCCAAAATCGGAAAGCGCATCCTCAAATTGAGAAGCCTGCAAATTGCAGTATCCCCTCATGTCATAGGCTAACGCATCTGTATAGCCGCCTTCAATAGCCCGGTCAAAACTTGTTTTAGCGGTTGAATAACTTTCGGAATAGAATTCACAAGCGCCTTTTCTATAAAAGACTTCTGCAGATTTTTCTCCCAGTTCAATGGCTTTGGAAAGATCAGACAGTGCCTTTTCATAGTTTTTCATTTCAAAATATGAACCCCCGCGCGAATTGAATACTGACTTGTCGTTGTTACCACCTTCAATTGCCTTATTCAAATCTTCAATGGCTTCCTTATAATTTTTCATGCGGTATTTGGCAACACCTGACATGCCATACTCGGCTGGTCCACCTTCGCGATTGGCTATCACCAAAGCGAAGTCAACAACAGCCTTCGGCCAATCATTCAATTGATAATTTGCCGTTCCTCGGTTTTTTAGGGCGATCACATAATTATTTTTTATTTGAATGGCTCTTGAGAAATCTTCAATAGATTCCTTCGGCATCCCAGCGTTCAGCTTTGCTTTTCCACGATTATTGAAGACAACTTCATTATTCAGTCCCAGTTCAATTGATTTATTGTAGGCTTCAATAGCGCTTTTGAAATTTTCAATCTTAAGGCGACCATTACCTAATTGAAAATAAACCTCCTTGTCTTTGCTGCCCAACTCAGCTGCCTTCTCCAGATGCAGCATCGCTTCCTTGTCTTTCTGTTGTTTTATATAGGCTAGCCCGATGTACTCGTATGTGTTAAGATCTGTCGCTCCCTTTTTTAAGGCCTTCTCGAGATCGGTAATGGCAAGCTGGTAATCCATAGTGAGATAGGCAGACTTGCCACGCTTTTCGTAGACATTCATCTCAATTTCTCCAGCGGCTTCGGCAGCACTTAACGATGTTATTGCTCCTTTGTAATCCATTGCCTCAAAACGGAGATATCCCAGGTACAAATTTACTTTGTTGTCTTTGACGCCAGCCTTCACTGCATTTTCCAGGAAGAGTTTGGCTGCCTCATTCTCTTTCAATTGATACTTGCTTACCCCAAGCATTCTTAAAACCTCCGGAGATTCACCCTCCTTTTGCCTGACTAGGTCAATATCTTCTACTGAGCCAGAATAATTAGCAAGATTAAAGCGGGCAGTGCCACGGTTAAAAATGGCTTTATAATAATCACTTTTGAGAATAATTGCTTTATCGAAATCAGGAAGCGAGCCTTGCACATCACCCATGCTCATTTTTGCTTTCCCACGATTGTTGAACACAACAGGATCAGTGCCTGAAAGTGAAATGGCCTTATCATAATTTTTTATGGCGCCAGCAAAATCATTTTTACCAAATTTAATGTCTCCAAGATTTTTAAAGGCCGGCTCATTGGATACTCCCATGGAAACAGCTTTCTCTAAATCAACCAATGCCTTTTCTATATCTTGTGTTTGGTACTCGGCAATTCCTTTATAAAGAAAAACTTCTTTGGTGTTGATGCCGGCATTAACCGCTCTACTGAGCGATTCAACAGCACCCTTATAATCTTTCGTCTGATATTGAGCGGTTCCTAGTTGTTCAAATACCTCCTTATCAGAAGATCCTAATGAAACTGCTGCCGCTAAAGCATTCGAGGCACCGCTATAATCAGGCACCTTTGCAAGACTCAATCCCAGCATGCGAAATACTTCCTTATCTTTCACTCCTTTGCTTACTACTTTAGTGAGAGCTTCCGCACAACCCTTGCTGTCATTTAAATTAAATTTTGCGGTTCCTATTTTTTGGAAAAGTTCTACATCGCTTCTGCCTCCGGATGTGATTCTTTCAAAATCCACAACAGCACCCTTCCAATCCTGGAGTTTATATAAGGCCTCGGCTCGGTTTTCAAGGGCTTTATCATAATCTGGTTTAAGTTCAAGTGCCTTATCAAAATCAGGAACGGCTCCTTTCAGATCCTGAAGGTTGGCTTTGGCTTTTCCACGATTGTTATACAATACAGGATCATTTTTTCCTGTAGCAATGGCTTTATCATAATTTGTGATGGCCTCTTTATAGTTCTCCATGCGGAACTTTGCATTACCAAGATTGGCAAACGTTTCAAAACTTGATGCCCCCATCGCTACTGCTTTATCTAAATCCGTAGCGGCACCTTGATAATCATCCAGTTTGTATTTGGTGTTGCCCCTAAATTCAAATAGTTCGGCTGTGTTGACTCTTCCTTTCACGGCTTCATCAAAATCTCCTTTTGCCTTTTCATATTCTGCCAGTTGGAAATAGACGATTCCACGCTTGACAAAAATCTCCTTATTCGAAAAACCAGAATTGATCAGTTGAGTAAATTGAATAGCCGCTCCGCTCGCATCATTTGCCTTTAACTTTTGAAGTGCTTGTTCATAAAGCACCAGTTGTATAGAATCCTGATTCTGTGAGTTCGCGGCAACAGCGAGAAACGAGAATATAAAAACCAAATATGTGAACCTCATGATTTTTCTTTAGTTGATTGAAGCTAAGAACTAGCCGCTACTTCCGGTTTAAGATTATATTGGTAAAAGTATTAATTCAGCAGGTTGAAATCCCTTAAAAATTACCAAAAATATGACCTGGCGAAGATAATCAGGAATACAGCTGAATTTGCGTTATTAGAAAATGGATAGCGTTAGTCAAAAAGAGCCTGGTAGGAATAATAGACAACAGCAAAAATTAGCATCGTTATTACCAGGTATCCAAACACTTTGGCGCGTTCAAAATACCCCTTTACAGGAATCAAACCTTTGTTCCTTGACATTGTATTTAGTTCAGAAATCTAAATCGAAAAAAAGCCGGGCTGTTATATACGCTATCAGACTAAAGGCCATTGACCCCGCAAAAACGATCAGACGATCATAGACTAAACGGATCAAAATAGTTTTCATAACTCACTGATTTTAATAGAATTATATCATAATGTAAGAAGAAAAAGTTAAATATCTAAGGAAGTGTCGATAATTGGCCAAAATGGAGAGTCAAATACACGATTGCAAAGAGGAATTGCTATTCTCCGGTGGAGACGAGTACCTGTTGAAACCACAGAATGGGCACGTCAATGATCCCTGTAAGGGCATGCACATAAATAAATATAGAAAAATGAAAAATTTGACAAAAAAAAGAGACTCTCTTATCGGAGAGTCTCTTTTTTTAGCATCAATTTCAATTACAAATGAATCACTTCGCCATAAGCGGCAGCAGCAGCTTCCATAATGGCTTCACTCATGGTTGGATGCGGGTGAACGGTCTTAATAAGTTCGTGACCTGTTATTTCCAGCTTACGTGCCGAAACAATTTCCGCGATCATTTCCGTAACGTTTGCACCAATCATATGAGCTCCTAGTAGCTCTCCATACTTAGCATCAAAAATCAGTTTTACAAACCCATCACTTGCGCCAGCAGCTTTAGCTTTGCCGGAAGCCGTGAATGGGAACTTGCCCACTTTAAGTTGATAGCCCGCTTTCTTAGCAGCCTCCTCCGTATAACCGACTGAAGCAATTTCTGGAGAGCAATACGTGCAGCCCGGAATGTTATTGTAATCCAGTGGATGTGGATTTTGCCCCGCAATCTTTTCTACACAAATAATGCCTTCTGCTGAAGCTACGTGTGCTAGCGCTTGGCCCTTTGTGATATCACCGATCGCAAACACACCGGCAACATTTGTCTTATAAAAATCATCGACCACTACTTTGCCTTTGTCTGCCTTCACTCCCACTTCTTCTAACCCAAGATTTTCAAGATTAGTAGCAACGCCCACAGCAGAGAGAACAATATCTGTTTCAACTTTTATCTCACCAGTGGGGGTTTTTATAGTGGCCACACAACCTTTGCCTTTTGTATCTACCTTAGTTACTTCAGAACTTGTATAGATTGTCATGCCTGCTTTTTTGAACGACTTCTCAAGTGCTTTAGATATTTCCTCATCTTCTACCGGAACAAGACGAGGAAGAAACTCAACCAATGTAACTTCAGTACCTATTGTGTTATAGAAGTAAGCAAACTCGGATCCGATAGCCCCCGAACCAACTACCAACATTCGGTGCGGTCTTTCTGGAAGCACCATTGCCTCGCGGTAGCCAATGATCTTCTTTCCATCAATTGGCATAGTAGGGAGTTCGCGCGAACGTCCGCCAGTAGCAAGTATAATATTCTTTGCTTCGTAATCGGTTTTCTTACCAGAGGCATCTGTAACTTCTACTTTACCTCCTTTCTTCAACTTACCATGACCAGCGATTTGCTCGATCTTATTCTTCTTGAATAAGAACTGAACACCTTTGCTCATTCCAGCAGCCACATCTCTGCTTCTCTTTACCATACCAGCCATGTCCGGGGAAGCTTCTTTTACATTAATCCCATAGTCAGACGCATGTTGGATATATTCAAACACGTTGGCACTTTTCAACAATGCTTTAGTAGGAATGCATCCCCAGTTAAGGCAAATGCCACCTAATTCTGCTTTCTCCACTACACCTACTTTCATACCCAATTGAGAAGCACGGATAGCTGCAACATATCCCCCAGGGCCTGAGCCAATAACGATTAGATCAAAACTTGCCATAGAAATCAGATTTTAAATTTGTTGTCAAAGATAGACCCCTGAACTTCTTTTTAAAAGCCCAGGTGAATTATTTCAGACTAAGTTCTCAAATTTCGAAGGTCATCTGATCTGGCTGATATTTTAGTATTTTTGAACAGAATCAAAATATCAAATTAATCACCTTCAACATGAAACTATTACAAAATAAAACTGCCCTCGTTACAGGCGCCTCCAAAGGAATTGGTAGATCCATTGCTATCAAATTTGCCGAGCAGGGTGCCAACGTTGCCTTCACGTATTTATCCAGTATAGAGCAAGGTCAGGCATTGGAGGCTGAACTCGCTTCCAAGGGAGTAAAAGCTAAAGGTTACCGATCCGATGCTTCTGATTTTGCACAAGCCGATAAATTAATCAACGATGTGGTTGCTGAATTTGGGTCATTAGATATACTGGTAAACAATGCCGGCATCACCATGGATAATCTGTTGCTACGCATGACGGAAGAGATGTGGGATAAAATCATAAATGTGAATTTGAAATCATGTTTCAACACCGTGAAGGCTGTTACAAAACCCATGATGAAACAACGAGGTGGCTCGATCATCAACATGACCTCAGTTGTTGGCTTGAAAGGAAATGCTGGTCAGGCTAACTATGCCGCCTCAAAGGCAGGTATTATCGGATTTACAAAATCTGTTGCGTTAGAATTAGGTTCAAGAGGAATTCGCTCCAATGCCATAGCCCCAGGTTTCATTGAAACCGAGATGACCGAAAAACTTGATGCAAAAACAGTACAAAGCTGGCGAGATGCTATTCCTCTTAAGCGAGGTGGCAAACCAGAGGATGTTGCTGATGCTTGTGTATTCTTAGCTTCAGATATGTCTGCTTACATTACAGGGCAGGTGATACAAGTAGATGGAGGAATGTTGACCTGATTTCATTTATAATTTCGCTAGCTACAGAATTCTGCGGTTTTTCATTGGCAAGTTGTACTTTGTGTCTTGATCGGTGTCCTTGACAATGAGAACTCTTATTTCCCTTATTTTATTCTGCTCTTTTTCAGTAGCACTTGGCCAAAGCCAAAATTTAGATAGCTTAAAAACTGTACTCATCCATGCCGATGGCAAGGATAAAATAAAAACACTTATAGATCTTTGCTGGGGGTATCGGTTTATCAATGCCGACTCTGCAAGGAGCTATGGACTTACTGCACTTGGCCTGGCTCGCAAAGCAAAACTTCAGGAGTACGAGGTGGATGCTCTTCACAATATCGGAGTAACATTAGAGGCTCAGGGCAATTATGCAGAGGCTCTTACTTATGAAGTTGAAGCTCTCGACTTGAGAAGGAAAATTGGAGATGACTTAAAAACGGCCAACACGTTGAATAATCTTGGAATTATCCACGATGAGCAAGGCAATTATCAAAAAGCTATTGAATATTATTTCGAAGCACGAACAATTTATGAAAGGTTAGGCGATGAGTCAAAAATAGCAATGGTTCTGGTAAACATTGGAATTGTTTTACGGGCTCAGAAGGAATATGACAAGGTGCTTACTTATTATTATCAGGCCATCAAGATTTATAAAAAACTAGACAATCGTTTCGCGTTGGCCGCTTGTCATGCCAACTTAGGTTCAGTATTTCTTGAAGTACCAAACTATGATAGTTCGTTATATTACTCTCTTTTGGCAACACATGAATTTGAAGAACAAAATATCCGTCAATTTCTTCCTACAACACTCGCTAATATTGGTACCGTTTACGATTCTCTTGGAAAAAGTGAACTGGCAAAAGAATATTTATTAAACGCCAAAGCACTTCACGGAGAATATGATAATAAAAAAGAACTCTCCGCGGTACTTATTCAGTTGTCACGTATTTATCTTAATACAAATGAACTGGAGTTGGCCGAATCATCCACACGGAAAGCCTTATCAATTGCCGAAAAAATTAGAGCCCTTGAACAAATTGCGAGTGGACACCAAATGCTGGCGCAAATACACGCCAAGTCAAAAGATTTTTCGGCTGCCTACCGAGAGCATATACTGTATGTAAAATCCAAAGACTCCTTGTTTCAACAGAAGAAGATTGAACAAATGGCTGAGCTACAAACCAAGTATGAGACCGACAAGAAAGAGAAAGAGAATGCTATTCAGCGGCTGGTTATCAGCGAACAAAATTTGAGACTTCAACGCAACCAAACCTTTATAGTAGCATTGATTGGTCTGCTCATGCTTCTATCGTTTGTTGGTATCTTATGGAGAAGTCGGATAAAATTAAAACAACAAAAACTAATAGAACAACAGCAACGCAAGCATCAGGAAGAGTTGACAAAATCTGTTATCGAGTTGCAAGAACGGGAGCGTTCGCGCTTCGCACAAGATCTCCACGATGGCTTTGGCCAAATGATTACCGCATTGAAATTTCAATTGGAAAATCCTCAGCACGAAACTGAAAGTGCATCACAACTCATTGGACAAATGCATGATGAAATTCGTAATGTCTCCTTTGCTCTGTCACCCCAAGTGCTGGTAAGAGATGGATTAATTCAAGCGTTGAAGGAGCTGGCCGCTCGACTTAATAAATCTGGTAAAGTAAATCTAATGGTACAATCGACTGGGCTTGAAAAACGACTAACATCAAATAGTGAAATCACAATCTATCGAATCTGCCAGGAGTGGCTTAACAATGTTCTTAAATATAGTGGTGCCGCTAAAATTACGTTGCAATTGGTAAACCATCCGGATGAGTTATTGCTTACCATTGAAGATGATGGCAAGGGCTTTAATCCTTCTTTGTTGGAAACCGGAAAGGGAAATGGCTGGAAAAACATACAATCACGTGCGCTCATTCTACAAGGTGAAGTGGACATCGATTCCTTGGGGAATAGAAAAGGAACAACTTTCACGCTCCATATTCCCAAAGAGGCAGACGCTATCTTCAACCTAGCCTAGACAACTATTAGCATTGCCCAACCTACATCCGTACTAGTACGGATGTAAATTACCTACTTCAGGGTATTGAATCAACCTGTGTTCAATCGCAGCTTTGTCCTCTTAAGAAAGGTTCATGGAATACAATTACCGAATCCGTCCAAAGGAGAAAGAGACCATCATCCAATTACAAGCATACGATATGGTTGTCATCAACGATGCGACTAAGCGAACCATTCCATATGCCGAGATAACTGACATCAGGTTAAACAAATCAAGGCATCTGTATTTTCTCCACATCGATACTTTTGATGGCGGTAATATAACAGTCATGAGTCAATCCTATGGACATTCCGGGGAGAAGATTGATCAATCACACGCCTATTTAACATTCACGCGCGTGCTTCATATGCATCTGCTGGAGAAGAGTAAAGCAAGCTATTCTACCGGCTTCAATTCCATTCGATTACTTTTTGTTTTAGGCAGTTGGATCACTTTCTGTTTCCTGCTTTTCTTCGCAGAAATGCATTTCAATTTTATTCCAGCCAGTCCATTCGTTGTAGCGGGTATGATATTTTCAGTTGGCGTTTTATGGTTGGCTGGCCTGCAATTAAATCATTGGCCTAGGCCGTATAACCCCACCAATATACCCTTGCAATTATTACCCTCCGCCACTTGAGTGTTGGGCAAGATAAATATTTAACCTACTTTACCGCTGGTACACAAGTTTTTACCATGCCGGCAATTCGTATTGTATTAGTTGATGATCACCAAATTATATTGGATGGCCTTAGCATGTTATTGGATCAAGATCCATCCTTTGATGTAATCGCATCCTTTTCGCATCCTGAAAAGGCACTTAGCTTCTTATCTGTACAAGAGCCTGATATCTTGCTCACCGACTATTCTCTGCCAGGCATGAATGGAGTAGAACTCATCCGCAAAGCAAAAATCCTTCATCCTGCCATGAAGGCAGTATTGCTAAGCATGCACGATGAGCCTTCCATTGTACGCGAGGCAATAAAATTGGGTGTGAATGGTTATCTGCTTAAAAACATTCAACAGGCAGAACTGAAAGAAGCCATCCGAAAAATTTATAGCGGACTAATCTACGTAAGTGCCGAAATCACCACTCAATTACTTCAGCAACCCAATGGCAATCAAAATGAATCTGCACTAACCGAACGCGAACTTGAAGTGCTCAAATTGATCACCAAAGAAAACTCAAACAAGCAGATCGCTAATAAAATGCACATTAGTGAACGCACCGTGGAAACCCATCGCAAGAATATCTTCCGCAAAACCGGCACCACCAGCCTGGTGGGTTTGGTGAAATACGCCTACTCTAATAATCTCATAGCTTAAGTCCGTACCAGCCCACATTGAATATACCCACATGTGGGTATTGAATGCGTTTGTGGTCAATCTCACCTTTATAAAAAAATTGTAACCCCATATGAACATACAAAAAACATTGCTTGTGCTGCTCTTTACCAGTTGCGCACTTTACTCGCAAGCGCAATTCGGTAAATTAAAAAAGAGTGATAAAAAAGATAGCACAGAGATAAAAACAGAAAGCACCGAAAGTGATTCAACACAGGCACCCAAGAAAAAAGCAAAGGGTGGTAGTAATCTGATGGGGAAAATATTAGTAAAGGTTGCTAAGGTGGGCGCGTCTGTTGGCGGCAGAGCATTTGGCATGGTGACAACAGTCGATAACCTCGATGAGGTTGTATTGAGTGCAGGTACCATGCACAACTTGCGCGATAAATCGGTAGAGACAGCCGACATGACCTTCTTTGGAGATTGGCTTTCGGGCGGCACCATGACTTTTTTTTCGTTTACTCAAAAATCAAAAACAGGTGTTGCAAAAATAGATGGAGAAGTAACTGTAGATGGTAAAAAAACAGACAGCGATAGCTTTGGCATATACAGCGATTTCTCGCCTGCTAATCTTACTGCTCCAAAAAAGGTAACTATCAAATCTGCCAAAGGGCAGCAAGTTTCTTTCGCTATTCCTGCACCAACACAAACCGTTACCATACTTTCTGTGAACGGACAAAAGGGAGAGCCTGCTGTTGACTTTTCAAAAGACGTTACCCTGGAGTTGGGACTTGGCAAAAACATGGATAAGAATGTGCCGATTCAAGTTAACATTACTGCGCGCGTGTTGGGTATTTCTACTTTATACCCAGTTGGCACTTTCGCCCCAGCCACCAAAATAGTTGTACCTGCTGCAAACTTTAGAAACCTGGGCATTAACCCAAGCAACGATAAAATCGCCAACTACGATAATATCTACATGGAATTGTGGCGATCCGAACTAGTGAAACCTCTTGATCTTACCGGAACCATGAGCATCAGTTCAATAGGTGTAATGTACACCGATGGGAGAATGATTAATGTAACCACACCACCCAATGTGTTTATGGGTATCAAATACAACGGCACAGAGAAGTTTAAAAACGGAGGCATGGATTATAACTTCTTAAAACCAAATGCATTTTATAGCCGCCCAACATCTCAGATTAAAAAAGCAGGCGTGCTCTCGTTAGCCATCATGGGCACTACCTTCAAGCAAGGAAAAACCACTTCCTCCTCTTCCTCTTTTAGCGCGGGTGGAACTACCTACACAACAACCACAACCAGTACTGCCTATGCAACATTCCCACAAGTGGCCAATGAAATTTGGGACGAGGTATTAGAAGGTCTTTACTCTGATTTCACAAAAGTGGTGGAGACTGAATTGAACACTGCCTTTGTTCCGTTAACGACTATAACCAACACTGCGGCTTACAAGGCAATAACACCCTATTCGAAAGAAGATGAAAATACAACTACTGAATTTCAACGAGCTTATAAAAACACAGTCGTATTACAAAAAACACTTCCCTTTTCTGCCATGACAGGCGGTTCCACAGAAATAATGAAAGAAGCTGGTGTGAATGCACTGTTCAAATTGATGCTTGATGTTAAAATAGCATTTGATAGAGGTGCACCCGTGATGATACCTACCCTTACTGTAGAATTGCTCGGCATGCCAAACGGTGACCCCACTAATGGATCACAAGCAATGCCCACTAAATACTTTGAAGGCGAGCTGGTAGGCGATGGCGTTCGCTACCCGGCAAGCGATAACCTTACAAAAGAAGACCTCGATAAAGTAATTCGGAAATCAAACTTACTGGAGTTGTTTCAACGAAGCTTGCAGGAATTAAAAGCTAAGGAATTAGCCAATCCCGATTATCTAAAAGCATGGGAAGCATCGTTCTACAAATAAGTTAAATTAACTGTCGTTAAATAAAACTTGTCCTAAACAAACAAATATTGCACAAGAGAACCGTCATCGTTATGCACAGATAACAACTAAAAATGAGTAGGGAAAAAGGTATCTCTTAATTTCAGAGGTGCCTTTTTTATGCCATTCATTACCTTCTTATTAGTTTACTAACACTTGTCAGTAAAATATTTTTAACAAATCTCAAAGTTGATTTGGAAACTCTACCAAACTGGTATAGGTTTGTAAAATCAAAGTCGATAAGCACATCGCAAATCGATTTATAAAGAAGCGTAGAGAGATAAGGCTCAATGAAACGCTAGCAACCGCCCGAATGGAAAGGTGCTAAATCCTACCCTGAGATGGTCTTAGGGAACTATAAACCGGTAAGAAAATGAAAACTATTTTCAATTCTCTCACATCAGGTCTGCAAGACTTGCGTGCATCACTAAAAAATTCTCATTCTATTATTTGTTGCATGTGTTGCACATACGGTTGCTGTTAAGGGATTCTTATCTCTTTCTCAACAAAACCAGTGTATTAACCTTGCCGCGTGACGGGCAATTCGGTTCTCTGGTTCCAACTAATCACATTAATTTCTAAAGCAGCCAATACGTCAACTCGTTATGTCAAAATCAGATCACATCTTTCATTATTCAGATGAATTTGCATTGGAGTCTGGAGGTAAACTCTCAGGATTTCAACTCAAATACACAACGCTTGGTCAATTAAATATGGAGCGAAGCAATGTCATTTGGATTTGTCACGCTCTCACTGGTAGTTCTGATTTTACAAGCTGGTGGAATGACGCCTTTGGACAAGGGGCCCCCTTCGATCCACGAGAGTATTTCATTATCTGTGCCAATTCATTAGGTGGCTGCTATGGATCAACAGGTCCACTTTCGTTAAACCCAAGCACAGGCAAACCCTTTTATCATAGTTTCCCCTTATTGACTAACCGCGATGCAGTAAAAGCATTTGATCTTTTACGTCAACACCTGGAATTTGAAAAAATTCACACACTGATTGGAGGCTCACTTGGCGGCCAGCAAGTCTTGGAATGGGCAATTGAGCAACCTAATGTGTTTCAACATGTCATTCCTATCGCTTGCAATGCCCAACATTCTCCCTGGGGAATTGCCATCAATGAAGCGCAGCGTATGGCAATTGCTGCCGATTCAACCTGGAAACAAAATGATGCGCGCGCAGGAAATGAAGGAATGAAGGCTGCCCGTGCAATGGGTATGATTTCCTTCCGCACTTATAACACCTATGACCAAACTCAATTTGAAAAAACAAATGAAAAATTAGACGACTACCGCGCCTCATCCTATCAATTGTATCAAGGTCAAAAACTTGCTGGTCGATTTAATGCATTTAGTTATTGGACATTGACTAAAGCCATGGACAATCATAATGTGGGACGTGGTAAAGAAAATATTTCTTCAGCCCTCAATAAGATCACAGCTAATACGCTAGTCATTGGCATTGATAGCGACATTTTGTTTCCGCTATCAGAACAAAAATTATTAGTCGAAAATATACCCAACGCTCAGCTTCAAATCATTTCTTCTCTTCACGGACATGATGGCTTTTTAGTAGAGTTCGAACAATTTAATCAAATCGTTCGAACGTTCTTAAACAGAACTAAAAAAGGACAACCACAAATAGTAGAAAAAATTTAGACGTTATAAACACATTCAAAAATGGCATCAAAAAAAACAAACGGAACAATTCACCCCGATCACAATCATCGCCATAAAAACTTAAGACTAGGCGTTTTCGGATTCGGGTGCGTAGGTCAAGGCCTTTATCATGTTCTTCATGAAACCAAAGGCGTGAAGGCGGAGATCAAAAAAATCTGTGTGAAACACAAAAACAAACAAAGACCCTTGCCTGAAGATATTTTCACATACAACAAGGAGGAAATATTAACTGACCCTGACATTGATGTTGTTATCGAATTAATTGATGATTCAACTGCTGCCTTTGAGATCGTAAAAACCGCTCTTCAAAATGGAAAGGCCGTGGTCACTGCCAATAAAAAAATGTTAGCAGAACACCTGGAAGAAATCTATCAGCTTCAGAAAAAATACAACAAGCCAGTTTTATATGAAGGCTCTGTATGCGGCAGCATTCCTATCTTACGCAATCTTGAAGAGTATTATGACAATGATTTACTCAACAGTATTGATGGAATTTTCAACGGCTCTACCAACTTCATTCTCACCAAAGTCTTTGAAGAAAAGAAAAATTATCTGGATGCCCTAAAACAAGCTCAAGAACTTGGCTTTGCTGAATCCGATCCAAGTCTTGACGTAAAAGGCTTTGATCCAAAGTATAAACTTGTCATCGCCATTGCACATACATTTGGAGTATTTGTCACCCCCGATGATGTAATCAACATTGGCATTGACAAAATTTCCGATTTGGATTTGAAGTTTGCGCGTGAAAATAATTACACTATCAAGTTAATAGCGCGAGCATTCAAAGAAGACGGAAAAGTATTTGGCTTTGTTGCCCCACAATTTATTGAAGCCACTAATCCCCTGGCTTCCGTTCGAAACGAATTTAATGCCGTACAGGTACAGGGTGCTTTTGCCGAAAAGCAATTATTCATTGGAAAGGGAGCTGGAAGTTATCCAACGGGATCGGCAGTGTTATCCGATATTTCTGCGCTTTCCTATGACTATTCTTACGAATACAAAAAAAGAAATCAGCTTGGAGATTTAAAGTTTTCCAATGATTTGTTGGTAGAGGTATTTGTAAGTTTTGATGAAGGAAACAAAATCACCATCCAGGATTTTGATCAGTTTGAATCTGGTTATACCGCCTATGGCAAACAATATATGGTTGGTTTAGTGAAGCTTCAGAAATTGAGCGAATGGAATCAACTACCAGGCGTGGGGATAATACTAGCCCCTAATGCTAAATTTATTTCCGGTTCCAATCTTAAGAAAAAGCTTCAGCTCGCCTAGGTAAGCCAACCTATTCAAGAAAGCATTCAGGCAGCCTAAAGCAAGTAGGGCTGCCTGTTTTGTTATCCCTAAAGTAAACCCCTGACAACCTGATTTTTGCCAGTTGAAAAATGACCTGCTTAACAGGTTCGTTTTCCCGACAAAAAATGGACTGATCCTATAAGTTTCTGGCTTCTCTCAATATATTTGTGGCCTGTTAAATTAACCTTTCATGCTAATTACAACTTCTATCGTAGCGTTTACCATCATTATCCTGATGCTGGTGGCAGTGTTGCTGTTCGCTCAAAAGAGTTTGGTACAATCAGGGCCTGTAAAAATCATTATCAATGGCGAAAAAACCATTACTGTAGCAGCCGGTACTTCCCTCTTATCAACACTTGCCAATGAAAAAATATTTCTCCCCTCTGCTTGTGGTGGTGGCGGCACTTGTGCCATGTGCAAATGTGTGGTCGAATCAGGCGGTGGTGATGTATTGCCTACTGAATTAGGCCATTTGACCCGTCAGGAAAAAAAGGAAAATGTGCGGTTGGGTTGTCAGGTGAAAGTGAAACAAGACCTGACTATTCGCATACCTGATGAAATCTTTGGAATCAAGAAATGGGAATGTGAAGTTGTTTCCAATTATAACGTGTCTACGTTTATTAAGGAGTTTGTGGTGAAGTTGCCCCCAGGGGAAACATTGAAGTTCGAGGCAGGTGGTTATATCCAAATTGATGTCCCCGTTATTAATGTTGATTTCAAAACAATGGACATTGCTCCCCATCCAGAATTAGGGCACAAACCAGGCGTTTTCCAAAGTGACTGGGATAAATTTAAGTTGTGGGATCTTAAGATGAAAAATGAAGAGCCCATTTTTAGAGCCTATTCAATGGCCAATCACCCGGCAGAAGGAAATATTGTAATGTTGAACATTCGTATTGCAACTCCACCTTGGGATCGCACAAACAATAAGTGGATGGAAGTAAATCCAGGCATTTGCTCATCCTATGTTTTCTCACGGAAGCCCGGTGACAAAGTGACTATCTCCGGCCCGTATGGTGAATTCCATATCAACAAAACACAACGCGAAATGATTTACATAGGTGGTGGTGCTGGCATGGCTCCATTACGCGCACAAATTTTTCATTTATTCCACACCGAAAAATCAAGCCGTAAGGTTTCTTACTGGTATGGCGGTCGTTCCAAGAAAGAGCTTTTCTACACCGAACATTTCCGAAATATTGAACAAAAATTCTCCAATTTTAAATTCCACATTGCCCTGTCTGAGCCCTTGCCCGATGATAATTGGAAAGTAAAAAAATCGCTTGACGACAACGAAGCTGATGGCTACACCGGTTTTATCCACAAATCATTGTTTGATAATTACCTGAAGGATCATCCTTCTCCTGAAGATGTTGAATACTATCTCTGCGGCCCGCCAATGATGAATGCAGCCGTTCTAAAAATGCTGGATGATATGGGTATTCCTAAAGAGAACGTAAGATTTGACGATTTCGGAGGGTAATTTTTTTTGAAATTCGAATTCTATTGAAGGAGAGGCTTAACCTCTCCTTCTTTTTTTTATTTAACTTGAAATGAATTTATAAACCAGGTTAAGACTTATGGATCTACTCCTCTTCTTTTCTCCCGTTGACGAAAGTATTTACTCAGAGATAACGATATCCAATTCCGTTTATAAAAACATCAAAGTCTATGGCGACAAAATGCCTCCCTACAAAGACGCCCACATTGCAATTTTTGGAATCAACGAAGAAAGAGGCACCAATACCAACAAAGGCTGTGCAGAAGCGGCCGATGAAATCAGGAAGAAACTCTACAATCTTAAAAAAGGAACAGGAGCTTATAACATTATAGACCTTGGAAATCTGAATCCAGGAATTGATTTGGACGAAACCTATGTGCGCATCAGCGAAGTCTGCAGGATGTTGTTAGAAAGTAATGTATTGCCCATTCTTATTGGTGGCTCCCAAGACCTTGACTATGGCCAATATCGAGGATACGAAGAAATGGAAAAGCTAGTAAGCTTGCTAAATGTAGATGCCTTTCTTGATTTGGAAGACGGCAAGGATCAACCCATGTCGAGGCAGCACATTAACAAAATATTGCTACATGAGCCCAATTATCTTTTTAGCTATACGCACTTAGCGCATCAAACGTATTTGATCGATCCTCTCTCTGCTTCGATTCTGGAGAAACTATATTTTGAAGCTTTCCGAATCGGACAGATGCGGACAAACTTACAAGAAATGGAGCCGACCATTCGCAATGCCGACATGCTTTCGTTTGATATTACCTCCATTAGATCTTCTGATGCACCGGGTAATGCAAACGCCCAACCGTTCGGGCTTACAGGTGAAGAGGCTTGCCAAATCTGTTGGTATGCAGGGTTAAATGAAAAACTGAGTTCCATTGGATTCTATGAATACAATCACTCCAAAGATGATGAGCAAAAAAAGACAGCCTCAGTAATTGCGACAATGATTTGGTATTTTTTGGAAGGGTACTATCATCGCAAGAACGAACAAGACTTTAAAGCCAATGATTTTATTAAGTACGTGGTGTCTATGCCGGTAGAACCTGAGACGATTGCATTTTATAAAAGCAAGTTCACCGAAAAGTGGTGGATGGAAGTGGCCTACAACAAACCCGGAGCAAAGTATCCGCGAAATAGTGTTGTTCCCTGCAGTTATGCCGACTATCAAATCGCTACAAAAGGTGAAGTACCTGGCAGATATATTAGTACGCTTGCAAAATTAGGATAGAAGTGTTTAACTACTGTTCACATGAACAAGAGATATTCGCGTAAACAAGATAAATCTTCAATCACGTTCAGATTTCTCTGCTTACTTATTGCTATCACATTCACAGCTTGCACAAGCTATCTCAAAGACCCTCAAGAAATAATTGACAAAACAACTAAAGCTGCTGGAGGTGATCTCTATCTAAACTCCATTATTGAATTTGATGTTCGCGACAAACACTATATCGCGAAACGACATGACGGCATTTTTTCAATTGAACAGATTTTTAAGGATTCATTGGGGAGTATCCGCGATGTAGTATCCAACAAAGGACACATGAGAGAAATCAATGGTATGATGGAGGTATTGTCAGACTCTGCCAGTGCTGCTCACATTCGCTCTATTAACTCTATAGCAAATTTTGCTATGCTTCCAGTGGGGCTAACCGATCCTGATGCAGGTAAAAAATACCTGGGTGATACAATGATTGAAAACGAAATTTTCTATAAGGTCGAGATAACACGAACAAAGGGTAATTCAGATTCTCATGAAGTATCTCAGTATTGGATTAACCGAAAAGACTTCTCTATTGGCTACCTGGCTTATTCTTCCTTCCGTAACAATGATGGCAGCTTACTTTTTTGTAAAGCCATCAATCACAGAAAAATAAATGGCATTCAATTTCACGACTACCTTACTTACAAATCGAAGGATCCTGCTATAAAAATAGAAGAGTTGGAATTGCTCTTTTCAAAGGGCGAGTTGGAAGAACTGGGCAAGATTGAATTTCAAAATATTGTAGTTCAGTAATCAAACTGGTGTTCGGGTTCCTTTTTAAACACATTCTAGCCTAACAACAAAACAATCTGCGCGGTGGCAGAAGCAATTACTGGAAAATGGTTTTCTTTCAATTCTGCGAAAGAAGCTATGGCCGTATTAATACTGGTGAGTTTGATAATTGGAACGCATAGTCATATTAACGCACAGGACCATGTAAGTTTATTTCCCTTTCTGTCATAAAACAGGTTTCTCCATACCTGTTTTGTGGTATAGAAATTTTGGGCTCATCGTTTTTGTTTTTTGATTATCAGGTGGTTACGCTTTTTGTAGGCCTGTGTAAGAAAGCTGAGAAGGTTGACAAAAGCCATGTACTAAAAAAAAGTAGGTTTGATTGTACCATAAATCAACCCCAATGAAAAAGAAAATTATGTTATTATTCTTGATGACCATGGTCATCGGGTTCCAATGTTCCAACCCAGTTGAACCACTATTGGAAGCTGGTGAGTTCAAAGGCTTAACTCAACAAGAACGCTTACAGATCAAAACCTTAGTGTCGAAAATGAATGGAATTTGGCAAGACCAATTTCACTTACGAAAAGGAAAAGAATTTATTAACAAAACCACTATTGATGACCTCTTAATGCAATATAAAAAAACTATAGGTGGCAAAGAGTAGGAAGCATTTGACGTCTTCTATCAACAACCAGAAATTCGTAATTTTATTACCGGTTCCTCAGCCATTGCTTTAAAAATATCTGAAGATATTTCTAACGGGCGCACCAATACCACCTATTGGAATGAATCTGAGGTTATGTCATCAGCCGTGAAGAGTTATTTCGCAACCGTAAAGGTCTCTCTTGATTATACAATGAATATGTCCAACGGCCAATGGTCGAATCAATACCTCATTGATATGTTGCAGGCGAATATATCGACTTATATCGACCTGTTACCACAAAATTCAAATCTAACATCGGATGAAAAATATCAAGCATCTGTAGGATTAGCTACTGCCTATGAGTCAGTGTATTCCGTTGTTTTGCAACTTGATGAAGCATATGAAGATCAAAGAACATCAGCATTTAATTGGGACAGATTTAAAAGAAAAGTGGGTAGTGTAATAGTCCACATAGCCGTTGGAGCAGTTGTTGTGGGTGTTGTTGCATATATAATTGTAGCTACAGGTGGTGCTGGTGCTGCTTTGTTAGAGCCGCTTATTATAACACTTGGAGCGTGGACAATTGAAGCAGTTTCTGCAACAGCGGTTATCGGAGGAGCTGCTGGCATGCTAGTTGGGATTGGTACGGCTTGGGCGAACCAATGTTTGGTCATTCCGACACTAGCAACTATCCATTATGAATCGTGTTAATTTTTTATTAATTTCATTTATCATGAAAAAAATATTACTTCTTTCAATGGCATTGTTTTTCTTCGGGATGGAAACGGCAAATGCCCTGAGCAGGGATTCGGTAAAGACTGATGTTTCGACTCAGAAAGTGAAAAAGCAGAAATTTATTCATACTTACGTTGCACCTCGTGATGTAGTATTTCTCGAGATTTATAAGCCTGGCCGACTTCATTTACTTAAAAAGACATCAGTTTTTGGCAAAATCAACATTGAAGCAGATGGATTCAGGTTTACTCCAGAAATTACATCACCCGATGGGTACGTCCCCCAAGAACTATTTGATAAACTTTATTGGTATAACCCCTTGTTTAAGGAACTCTTCATTACTTACGATGATATCTTATCTATAAAGAAAAACGGCACTGTAAAAACAAAGGCCGGAAAGAAGTATAATTTCTATAGCAGAATCTTCAAGGATATCTCTAAAGAGGTTGAATCTAAGATGAATAGAAGTGTTAAATGAATACCCATTTGAGTCTTCTTCGGGTGACTCAAATGGATTAACAGTCACGCGTTCTTTTGCACATCTGCTCGGACCACATTCCATCCGAGCAGGAGAACAAGTAATCCACTTGCACCAACAATGACCGCAAAATGGCTTCCCTTCCATCCAAGGGAAGCAGAAATGGATTTATCTAGGCTAGTCAGCCCAATCAGAAGTACTGCCGCAAAAATCAATAATAACACAAGGTTATAATAAGAGGCGTGCCTGTGCTCCTTTGGGATAATCGTTTCGTCATTCACAACAATGATCAAATAAGCGGTGACTAATGGAAGAATCAGTCCGTTCAGTGCTTGCACTATAAGAATTACCGGTATTGGCTTCACTCCACTGATACCAAACAAAAAACCAGTCAGTAAAACACTTCCCCATATCCATCGAACCGTGCTTTTCTTTTCGGCACCCAATACATTGGACGCAATAACAGAAGCCGCATATGGTGAAGTTATAGCAGAAGAAAAGCCTGCCGCGAACAATCCTATGCCTAATGCCCAAGCTCCAACTTCTCCCACCTTATGTCGAAATTCGTCCGCCAATATGGGAAAGGACGAAAAATCATGGACCAATGTGCCAGCCAATAAAATCCACGCGGTGATCAGTCCACCGATTATAACAGAAACAGTCAGGCCAATGCGCATCAATGGCACCGTCTGTCCTTTGCTTATCCCCGACCCTAAAAAAAGGTTGTAAGGAACTATTGTGGTGCCAACTAACCCCAACGTAATCAATTCAGCACCAATTGGAATTTTGGGAACTACCCCAGAAATAACAATTTCTGAAATGGGGAAATCGATATTAAGCGCGAGCACTAAAAAAGCGATGCCCATCATCGCTACCAATAGAGTCATCAAAGTTGAAATCCATTTTTGCTTGCCACTCCACAAAACAAAAACAGCAATGAGGGTTATAAGAACGGTGTAGACTTTACCATCACCATCAAACAAAAGACTTAAACCCGACACAGCCCCTAAAATATTTCCTGCTTCATATGCCGCGCATCCCAGCACAACCGATATACCGATAAACACATTAATCCAAAATCCATTTTTTCCTCCAAACTTTTTCATGACAGCCTGACCAAGGCTCAATCCGCTTGCAATAGTAATGCGTGCCGAAACCTCCTGAAGAAGGATGCAGGCGATTGTTGCAAAAACAACAGCCCAAAGCAAATCCAATTTATAAATTGAGCCAGCAGCTACCGCGGTCGTCACAGTCCCAGGCCCTATAAAGGCAGCCGAAATAACCGACCAAAGAATGACACTGGAGATTCTATTTTGTTTCATTTTACTAAAGGTAAGATAGAAAATAACTATGCTAATTGCGCAGTCACTGGGTTGGAAATTTATACCTATTCTCTACTTGTAATTGTACACTCATGAACATGATCTGTACAATAATGATCACAATAAATAAAGTTGATGCAGTAATCGATCAAGAATCACCGATTGTCAAAGCGGCTAACTTTTTGCTTTATCTACTTAAACTATACTGCTCATGAGAACATTTGCCACTATTATCCTTTGGTGTATTTTATTGGCTATCTGTTGGCCTATTCCTATTGCCTTGATTATCCTTTTTCTCTTCCCGCTAATCTGGCTACTACTCCTTCCCTTTCAAATCGTGGGTCTTACCATCGGATTAGTTTTCAAGTTTATAAGTGCGGTGCTGCTCTTTCCATTTCGAATGGCAGGCATGAAATAACTTTTAGAGAATATTATTTAGTTGCTCCTTTACTTTCTCTAATTCCTCTTTCATCATTACCACATGCTTCTGCATATCGGCATCGTTGGCTTTGGAGCCAATCGTATTTATCTCGCGTCCAATCTCCTGAGCGATAAAGCCTAGTTTCTTACCATTGGATTGCTTGTCATTCATGACTTTCAAAAAGTAATCCAGGTGAGTTTTCAATCGCACACGCTCCTCATGAATATCCAATTTTTCAATGTAGAAAATAATTTCTTGTTCCAGGCGGTTTGCATCAAAGCCCTCACTACCAAAAAATTCAGTGATATTTCCTTTAATTCTTGCCCTGATCTTTTCAACACGTTTGGGATCAATTTCCTCCACCAACCTAAGTTCCTTTCCGATGCTTTCGAGATATTGTACAAGCTTTACTTCCGTGGATTTTCCTTCGGCCATTCTAAATTGTTCGAACTTTTGAATAGCCTCCGCAATGGCTTGCTGAGTTCTTTCCCATAGCATGGGATCCAATTCTTCTTTCGCTTTGCTTTCGATAACATCAGGCGAGTTTAGAGCAATCTGAAAGAGATTATCATAAGGGGATACCACACGGTCTGCTAATTTCTTTAACTCGGCATAATAGGCGGTAAACAAAGCTTCATTATAACGCTGATGAACTTCTTCCTTTGCAGCCGGCTGGTAGTCTATCGAAAACGATAGTTTTCCACGCTCCAGTTTTTCTGAAATAAGATTGCGCAACTCTAATTCTTTCTCAGAAAATAATTTTGGCAATTTAAGATTCAGGTCCAGGAATTTCGAATTAAGACTCTTTATCTCAACGGTGATGGTGGCTTCCGTGCCGTTTGAAACGGCCTGGCCAAAGCCAGTCATTGATTTAATCATAAATAAGTAAGCTTATTATACATTGTATTGAGCTGTGAAGGTATAGAATTTTTGTTGCCCTAAAGAAGAGCAAGAATTGGCTGATTAAAAATCAAAGCCTAATGTAACATGGAATCTTGGATCTCTGACCTCATAATTTTCAACAGGCCAAGCCAGGTCAAACTTCATATAGTACCCCAGCATCATGGAGCGGAAACCAAATCCATAACTGTAAAGCCAGGGATTAAGATACTCTGTAATGTCAACCTTGAACGGACCTTCCACTACTTGCCGAGTTCGCACGCTGTTTTGGGCATTCACGGGCACAGCCCCAGTCCAACTTGAACCAATATCATAGAAGGCAGTGAGTTGCATATTTCTAAAAAAATTAGAGGCGATTGGTCCTCCGGATAATGCACGTATTAATGGCACTCTTAGCTCCGCATTTGCCATGGCTACGCTATTTCCATATAATGTTGCATAATCAAACCCTCGTAAACTGGTTGCGAATTCCGTAAATATTAAGTTGTCGTTATAGTTGGTTCCACTATTCATAAGAGGGTTGCCAGTGCCCTGGTCATTGAAACTATTTCCAAACCAATTATCCATACCTCCTAAAACATATTTTTTGGGAGAGTTACCAAAGAATGTTCCTGAATAGCCACGCAACGCAAATACGATCTCTTTGTAAATCTTCTGATAGTGACGAAGGTCAATGGAAATCTGTGAGAAACTTGCTTCCTTATTGCCCAAGCCTTCATGGTGGACAAAACTTATCTTTCCTCGTGAGCCTTCAATAATATTCAATCCAGTAGAGATACTATTGTCATACACAAGCTCCATTTTAGTTCCCGCATAGAATTGTTGTTCGGTTGGCAAATAAGCGGGGGGTGCAGACGGGAAATTTATACTTCCGCGATCTACGTAGCGGGTGTAACCAAGAAAAGGTTTTAGCGTAATTCGGGCCTTCACTGAAAGTGGTAAAGAAGCTCCCACCTCAATTTTTTGATAGGAGTATTTTTGATAGTTGGGTGTTTGTTCCGTAAGGCCATCCCAAAAAATAACTTTGCGGTCAAATCGGATGCTGTAATCCACAAAGTGCGGCAAGTATTGTATTTCCCCAAAAATGTCACCGCTCTTCCAATCAAAAGCGGTTTGAAGACCGCCATTGAACCGATAATTTTGAAGCATATCATTCATCTGAGCCTCCAGCTTTACACTAAAGCCCCGAAGTGGGTCAACCAGAAAACTGGTGACCAGGTTCTCATAGCTAAACCTTGGTTCATAAGGAAAAGGCCCCGTAAGGCGGCTGGTCTCACGCGCCTTCATGTACCGTGTCAAGAAAGTTTCAGTAGTCTTATTCGCACCAGCATCATCCTCGAATACATAGTCATCAGTATTTACACTCTTTTCTTTAGCCACTGGTTTAGCTAGCGTATCAGTTCGCGCCTCGCTAGAATCGAAACTATAGTTGTCCGTATTAATCTCTTTAGTTTGATTGACGGAATCCTTCTTTTCCGTTTTATTTTCCTGTAATGTGGTGGTGTCTCTTTTTTCTTTTAGCCTGGAATTGATTAATTCCTTAATCGACATCGACTTTACATTCTCTTTTTTTCGTTTTTCACTAACTACTTTGGCGAGTTGTATTTCTTTACGTCTGGTAGAAGGTGTAAATACCTGTAAATCATAATTGAAATTTGAAATCATGAAAATATCCTCACTAAGATTTTTATTCATTACCAAGGCGAGAGTTCTATTATAAAAATCAAGATCATATTCCTTAATGCTGGAATTGAAATTTGTAATCTGAGAATAGATACCTGTTATTCGATTGAACCTAAACAGATTAATAATGCCGCGCTGATCACTTAAGTAGAAAAAGTTATCCTGATCAATTGCTTTGGGATAAAAATCCTTGCTTAGGGTCTTGGTTATATGTGCCACAACATTGGTCGTGGTGTCAAGATTATAGGCAAAGAGATTATAGTTAGCAGTCAGCCGTTGGTAACCTTTTACAATGGTGTTTACAGTATCTGTTGTCCGGTTAGAACTAAAAACGATGGAGTTAGAATTCGGAATAAATGATGGGTCAAGGTCATCATAAATATCGTTCGTAAGTCGCTTCGTGCGATCTGTTCTGCTGCTGATTAAAAAGAGGTCGTTCTGCCCGCCTGCATCTGCACTCAAAATCGCTAGCCTTCCATTACCAGAAAAATCGAAGCTGCGTATGTTGCTGAATTTATCAAGTTGTCGTGGCAACTTGCTTCTCGTACTGAGATCATACAGCCAAAAAATATACTCCCCATTCTTAATACCAATAACGCCCAATGTATTTTGATCAGCCCAACTTAATAAGGGCACTCTGAAATCGACAGTCTGCCGAATTACACGATTGCCTCCATTAATAATTGTTGTTTCCCTGCCGCTTTCCAGTGATTTAACTTTTACAACAAATCTTCCCCTGTCATTTTCAGCATAGGCCACCTTTTTGCCATCCGGACTTATCTTAACTGTAGTATAAACAATGGATCGGTGATGCGATGGGCTAAACTTGTTTGAATCGGCTGGTGCCACATAGCTTAAGCTTACCTTTTGCTCCATGTCTCCATAGTAATTTTGCCAGTCTGCCGTAAGCTGTTTGAAACTTACACCCAATGTGATCAATACACTCTTTTGTTCATTGCGAATAACACGGGTATAATTCAGAATATTCGAAATGCTACTTTTCCCATATTTTTCTACAATAAAATTCCATATAGATTGCCCAACAAGTGCAGATTCTTTTCCGGTAAACCGGAGTGCCTTGTTTATTTTCTTGCTCTTCACCAGCTGTCTTACATAATCATCCATCTCGGCATTCCATCCTTTTGCTACATATCTGGAGGCTCCATTGATAAACCACTCAGGAAGATTTAGAAGCACCGCATTTTGAAACATGTCCTTCAAGCTTCCGCCAAACATCATCTCATTCACCATGAGATCAGCCATTTTATAAATGAGTTCTTCTTTAAACTCGTCAAGGTTGCCCGGATGAGCTATTTCAACAATTGGCTTAATGAATTCCGTCTCACCACCTACACTATATTGGGTGTTATTCAAGCCAATGTTGCTTTGCTGCAAATCGGTGATGGAGTTATATAAAAAAACTTTTGTCTTAAGATAAGGAGGATAGCCAATAAGGTCTGTCACTCTGTCAAATTCAGCTTCCAAATATTGAATAGACTCTGTGGCAACTTTCCTTCTGTCGTCATAATAGTAAACATCAAAATTCTCTGAACTAATAAACGTCCAGTTAAACTGTCTGTATTGAATTCTGTTCTTCCCAAATACATCACGTGTTTGCTGCCCATATGCTTGGGAAACAATGCACAATCCAACTATCGATACTAAAACCCTAAAAATCCCCTGCATACTTCTACTCTATACAAATTTTCTCAATTCACGAATGCGGCACAATACGATATAAATATAAGTTACCTGACTCAACTGCAATCAGCCAAGAACTACTAAGATAACGGATTGAAACAGGTTTACGCATCACCCTGATTCTAATTTTTATACTTAAACCGCCCGACATCAACCTCTTTATCAATTTCCCCCTTACCTATTAGCCAATCAGCCAATTGATTTGCAAAATACGGTGCAAGACTTACACCTTTAGTCCCTAAACCATTAAAAACAACAATAGTTTTATCTTTTGGATGGCATCCCAAAAATGGCTTCCTATCAGCAGTTGAAGGTCGAATACCCCAATTTTGGGTAGTTATTTCGTAAGGCTGTTTCAGCAGTTCATTTAATTTACTAATCAACTCTGCTTTTCCTCCTGAAGAAATTGACAGCGACATGTCCTTTGTGTTATATGTGGCGCCTACCTTATATAGCCCCGTTCGACCTTCAGGAACAACATAAACGCCACGGTTGTATATACAATCAAAATTCTGATCCAGTTGCACTTGGATTGTCTCCCCCTTTAATAATCTAAATGGGAGCCATCCAAAAAAATGACTTTTCAATGCTTCACTCCCATTACAAAAAATTACTTTTTTGGCTTTCATATCTTTGTAACCCACATAGGTATCATTAAGAGTTAACTCGGTCTCTATAAATTTTTCATGCGCATACGAATTTCGACTTATTAGATTTCCACGCACGGAACGAATAAAAGCATTAGTGTCCACATAGCCGCATTGAGCAAGTAAAAGGCCACCAAAATTATCGTACACGTGATCACCAAACTGTGATTGTGTCAATACCTGCTTTAGATAGGATTGCATGCCAGGCGCTGCGCTCTTACCCATCCATTCATTTTGTTCCTGAACAGAAATGAATGGGCGATAAAGTGGCATCGGATAAAAGAACCGCGCGGCTAACGACTTTTCTGCTTTTGCGTAAAAATCCATCAAGAAGGGGAAAAGCAAATCCGCCTTCCATGTTTTAGTCATCACGCGTCCCGTGATAGGGTTGAATAAACCCGCTGCTACTGCAGACGAATGATTTTTGTCTGGCTCATCAAAGACATAAACTTGCTGCCCGCGTTCAATCAATTCAAGCGCCAAAGAAGAACCCGCCAAACCCTGACCAACAATAATAAAATCAACTTCTTTTTCAATACTCATTCTGTGCTAAAAATCTAAAATTATTGCTGGCCTTCCTATTGATATTAGCAGTTAAAAGAATCGTTTAGTTACTCTTTACTTAAGTTGTCGTATCGAAAGAAACTTTAACTTTGTCTTTTGCTAATTTATGCTTTATATCAAAACATTTGAGTTTAACCCTTTTTCAGAGAATACCTATGTGGTGTATGATGCCACAAGGGAAGGGGTAGTTATTGATCCGGGATGTTATGAACGCGAAGAGAAGGAAGAGTTAGACAATTTCATAAAGAATGAAAAAATAACCATAAAATACCTTCTTGATACACATGCTCACATCGATCATGTCTTGGGTAATTATCACGTGAAAGAAAAATACAAAGTGCCTTTTCTGATGCACAGAAAAGACGAACCAGTCTTATTGGCGGTGAAGTCATATGCCCCCAACTATGGATTTGCGCATTATACAGAAGCCCTGCCTGATCAATTCATAGAAGAAGGTGATGAAGTGACTTTTGGGAATTCGAAACTCAGCGTCTTGTTTTTACCAGGCCACGCTCCAGGTCATATTGGTTTTTATAATGCATCAGAAAAAATTTTAATAGGTGGGGATGTTCTTTTCCGCGGAAGCGTGGGGCGCACTGACCTCCCAGGAGGAAATCATGAAACATTGATCAACAGTATTCACCAAAAGCTTTTTGTATTACCCGATGATGTTGTGGTTTATCCAGGTCACGGACCTACAACAACGTTGGGCGAGGAAAAAATTTCAAATCCATTTTGTGCACTTTCGTTACATTAATTAAAATATGTTGAGGCATCTCCCAAATTTTCTTACGTGTTGCAATTTGTTGTGCGGTTGTCTTGGTATTGTCTATTGCCTGGAAGATCGCACGATTCCCGCGGCTTACTTCGTCTGGACTGCTGGTGTTTTCGATTTCTTTGATGGCTTTGCTGCGCGAATGCTTAAAGTGACGTCACCTATTGGCAAGGAGCTTGACTCATTAGCCGATATGGTAAGTTTTGGTCTTCTTCCGTCCTTAGTCATGTATAAAATGATAGATGTGTCAACTTCCGTTTCGTGGTTGCCCTATGTTGCGTTTTTTATTGCTGTATGCTCAGCCCTGAGGCTTGCAATTTTTAATGTAGACGAAACACAAAGTGATTCTTTTAAAGGATTAAACACCCCGGCCAATACACTTTTTATCACCTCGCTTCCACTGGTGGCTGGCCAAGTGGGTAATTGGCTCTATCAGGATTGGGTTTTGATTCTGATCACCATTACGTTTTCATTGTTGATGGTTTCAAGGATCAAAATCTTTGCCTTCAAATTCAAAGATTTCACCTGGAAGAATAACAAAGTCAGGTTTACTTTTATAGCCGTTTCAGTATTACTCCTCGTTCTGTTGGGCAAATTAGCTTTACCGCTCCTAATACTACTTTATATCGCTTTTTCGTTATTGAATAATGCGCTGAAACTGGCTTAATTTCATATTTTCTTGCATATAAAACTTCACATAGCAGGCATCCTTCTATTCCTTCTTGGAAAATGCATCACATCTGATGGTCAGACTCAGACATCCGTTTTAAGCACGGGGCAATGGTCTAAATTCTCGGTGTCGGCTGATGGTATCTACAAAATTGATTATAATCTTCTGAAGAAAGCAGGAATAGATCCGGATAAAATTGATCCAAAAAATATAAAACTCTATGCCAGCAGTAACGGCATGCTGCCTCAAGCGAATAGCGCACCACGACAAGGTGAACTAACAGAACTTTCCATCTCTATCTCGGGTGAAAGTGATGGACGCTTCAATAAAGAAGACTTCATACTTTTCTTTGGGCAAGGGCCAGATGTGTATCGTTACGATTTGATCAAAGACATGTTTGCTTATAGCAATCATCTATACACGGATAAGAATTTCTATTTCATCACCGTTGCAGCTAGTGCCGGAAAAAGAATTTCAACTGTTGAAAGTGCAAGCTCTGGATCTCCCATTATCAATGAGTTCGATGATTTCGCCTTTCATGAAACAAATCAATATAATGAACTAAAGTCGGGTCGAGAATGGTTTGGCGAACAATTTGATGCCACTACAGAACAAACGATCAAATTTGAAATACCCGGAATTACAGCAGGTTCTAAAATCAAAGTGGCCTCCAATGTCATGGCAAAGTCTTTTGCCG
>JANOQK010000398.1:0-2015 GCA_031414855.1 Bacteroidia bacterium
TTATTATTATTATTATAAGAGCAAGTTAAGAAGGAAGTGATATGAGAGCATCGAGCACGCTTTTAGCTTAGGGATATTAAATGAGCAAGTAATATTCTAAACGTTAAAACAATTTAAATATGCTTGAAGAAAAACAAAACATCGATAGACTAATCCAAGGGGTAAAGTCTATCTCTCAGAACCGGTGCTCTCTTTCAGAAGATGAAGTTAAGCTTTTGGATGAATGTATTGACCTATTAGAGGGTCTGAAACAGGAAAAGACAATGGATAAGAAAAGAGTAATCTTTTCGAAAGCTATAGAAATTCTGATAAGGCTTTTTAAAGACGACATTCACAATATGCTTGACAGTTTCATGTAATGACACTTCCTTTTTTATTATTTTAAACTAGCAATTGACTCTCAACTAAACTTCTCCGTTATGGATTTAGGCACGACCATAAAAAAACTCAGGAAGCAGAAAGATATGACTCAGGAAAATTTTGCTTCAAAATGTACTATTACTCAGACTTATTTATCTCAAATAGAGAACAATCAAAAGGAGCCTAATCTTTCTATCTTAAAAAAGATCAGCGAAACTCTGGAAGTTCCACTTCCTATTATGTTTTATTTGTCACTCAATGAAGATGATGTTGCACCAGAAAAAAGAAAGGCTTTCACTATGATTGACCCTTCCGTAAAATCATTAGTTAATGAATTCTTTGCAGTTTAAGAAATCTCAATTTAAGCATCTTGCTAGTATTCTCAAGTGTAGCGTTTCGGATCTTGAGTGGGTATTGAACAATATTGAAGATTGCTACTATGAGTATCAAGAATATAAGCGGGACAAATCAGGCTTAGTTAAAACCTTTAAAGACGGAACACCAAAGAAGAGAGTAATTTCACCAAGCTACGGTAAGTTAAAAAAACTTCAGCGGTCGGTTAAGCTCAATATATTAGATATCTTCAAAATGCCCATGCATGTCCAGGGGGCAACCAAAGGCAGAAGTAATATCACAAATGCCAAATTTCATCAAGGGAAAAAGTTTAAATTCACTACGGATCTAAAGGATTATTTTCCAAGCTTGACCAATTACAGTGTAGTCTATGCTTTTCTAAAACTCGGTCATTCTAATCATCAAGCCTCAATCCTTGCAAAACTAACAACGCATAAGTTTGGCCTGCCGCAAGGGGCGCCCACAAGTCCACAATTATCAAATCTTTGCTTCCTAGAGATCGATGATAAGATACTGGAGGTATGCAAAGAGCATGAAATAACCTACACCAGATATATTGACGATCTGTCCTTTTCGTCAACGAAAGATTTCAAAGCGCTGGTTCCGCAATTGCTTAACTTAATAACAGGTACAGGATTCAAGGTTAGTTATCGAAAGACTTTTTATAAGAGTAATCAAACAATAACCGGTATTGATGTCTTCAATAATTTTGTTGATGTTCCTTCAAACATAAAGGAAAAAGCAAAAAACGAAATAGTTTCAAAACAGGAATTAGCCCCATTCAATACCTACCAAAAAAGAGTAAGACTGACAAATACTAATATGAAGGCGAATGTCAAATAATAACGCTTATGCAATGGAATGAAAATTTCTTCCAACTCTCCGCTACCGATCTCTCCAACCACCTAGGATGTGATCACCTTACCCAACTCAACAGATTAGTAGCTAAGGGTGAAGAGACCAAACCAAATTGGAATGATCCATCCTTAGCCGTGCTGGCAAAACGTGGTGAAGAACATGAAGCTGCTTATGTCGAATACCTAAAGAAACAAGGACTCAGTTCAATCTATCTGAAAAATCAACCTATAGAAGCCACGCTTGATGCTATGAAGAAAGGCATTGATGTGCTTGTGCAGCCAAAACTTGAGAAAGATACATGGATGGGATATGCCGATATTCTTTTAAAGGTTCCCGGCAAGAGTAAGTTTGGCAATTGGTCGTACGAAGTACAGGATACAAAACTTGCCCAGGATACAAGAGCCGCTACCATTTTACAACTTTGTTTATATACCGACTTGCTC
>JANOQK010000399.1:0-2628 GCA_031414855.1 Bacteroidia bacterium
GAACAGAGAAGTTAAGCCCACCAGCGCTGATGGTACTGCGGTAAAACGTGGGAGAGTAAGTCGTTGCCTTTTTTTATCAAAAAGCCCCTACTGAGAAATCTTAGGGGCTTTTTTTTATTCTAATCTCTGCCGAAGTTCTAACGTAGGCATAATCAAAAACTACTATAGTGAAATCATAGGGGCTTTTTTAAACTAACCTTTAACGAAATAACAGATCTCGGGTCATCGGCTATACTCAGCCAGAGATAGACGAGGAAAGTCTCCCGATATAAATCCCGATAAACTACGTGAAGATTTTTTTTGTGGAAGACAGAGGATAGCAAAGTAATGAGTAGGAACGTATCTATTTGCCTCTTGATTTTTCAAGAATATCCCACATTTCATTTGGGATGGCTTCAAGGTGGCTAAACTCGCCACCGTTGCGGAGCCATTCTCCGCCATCAATTGTAATTACTTCGCCATTTACGTAACCGGAATAATCGGATAATAGATAAGCAGCCAAGTTTGCCAATTCCTGATGTTCTCCAACTCGCTTTAAGGGAATTCGTTGGGCAGGATCAAATTTTTTTACTAGATCTCCAGGTAATAATCGACTCCAGGCACCTTCTGTTGGAAAGGGACCTGGTGCTATTGCATTACTTCTGATGTTGTATTTGGCCCACTCAACGGCCAATGATCTGGTAAGTGCTAATACCCCAGCCTTTCCGCAGGCAGATGGGACAACATAACCAGACCCAGTCCAGGCATAGGTTGTTACAATGTTCAAGAATGTGCCAGGTTGGTTTTTTGCAATCCAATTTTTTCCAGCAGCAAGTGTAACATAATATGTTCCTTTCAAAACGATATCAACCACAATATCGAATGCGCGATGAGATAGTCTTTCTGTTGGGCTAATGAAATTTCCTGCGGCATTATTTAGTACTCCGTGCACTTGTCCAAATTCTTTTTCAGCCAGTCTAAGCACATTTTCGATTTCTTCATATTTCCGAATATCACAACTAACGGACAGAACTTTACCGCCAGTCTCCTCCATAAGTTCAGAAGCGGTTTTATCGATCACTTCTTTCTTACGACTGGAGATAACTAGGTTGGCGCCCAATTGTAATAGATATTTACCCATGGCTCTTCCCAAGCCAGTGCCACCTCCGGTAATTAAAATGGTTTTATCTTTGAATGAATCTGATTTCAGCATGCCTTCCATAAAACTTGGTGTTTAAATTCTTATGAATGTAAATGGAATTGAAACTTAAATCAATAGTAATAGAAAAGTAATTCAATCGCAGCCATAAGTGAGTTAGTATTAATTCAAGACAAAAATACCGACTCCTTATTTATTAGTGATTTCGTTTGAATTTTATTGCGAAAATGATCCTTATTTTTTGGATTACAGTGGAGACAAGGTAGTTTCGTGGTGGTTTAAAACATATAATTAGAGATTCACAATGAAAAAATTTCTTCAGCTACTTTTAGTATTAACAATCCTCTTGCAAGGATGTATTGTAACTAAGAAAAAATATGAGGACTTATTGGCTCAGAAAGTAAAGACAGATGGTGACTTAATTGAGCGATCAAAACAGTTAGATGAGACTTCCGCTGAACTTACAGAGGCGGAGAAAAAATTAAAGAGCCTAAAAAAGGACACCACGGATCTAGGTTTAACCTATCGGTCGACTAGCCAAAAATTAAATGAACTCAACAGTGAGTATGAGCAACTCAATTCTTATTACAAAAACCTTTTGAACAATAGTGGAAAACTGAACCGTGACTTGGCGCAGCAGAAAGATCAATTGCTGGCGATTCAGGAAAACATGGAAAGGACCCGACAACTAAACGATTCATTAGGCACAAGTTTGATTGAACGCGAGAAGAAAGTTAAAGAACTTGAGGGTATACTCAGCAATAAGGACAAAGCAGTGCAAGATTTAAAAAACAGCATCAGCAATGCCCTGTTGAATTTTAAAGAGAATGATCTTACTGTGAATGTAAAAAATGGTAAAGTGTATGTTTCTCTGGCCGAGCAATTGTTGTTTGGATCGGGAAGCATTGATGTAGATGCTAAAGGCGTGACAGCTTTGCAGCAATTGGGAAAGGCATTGAAAGATCAAAAGGATATTCAGATTATGGTGGAAGGGCATACGGATAATGTTCCCATCTCCAAAAAATCTATTTACATGCAAGACAACTGGGACTTAAGTGTAATGCGAGCCACATCGATCACAAAAATATTGACTAAGGCTGGTGTATCAGCCAAGCAAATTAGTGCGTCCGGCAAAGGGGAGTACTCTCCATTGGCATCAAACGATACCCCACAGAACAAGCAGAAGAATAGAAGGACTGAAATCATTGTGACTCCTAACCTTGATGAATTGTTCAAAATATTAGAAGCCAATTAAGATCCATTTGTTAATGGCAAGAATCATTGTCTCTTACAATTATTTATATTTTAATGGAAGAAAAGGGCTAAAATAAAAGGGAGACCAGCTACAGGAGGCTGTAAACTGAACTGTGTCAAAGTAGGACAAACACTAACTTTGACACATAATGAAAGAGAAAGAACAATTCAATTTAGAAGAGATCAAGAAGAAAGCCCTTGAGCAGTTTCGCTCGGGTAAATCCTTGTATGGTAAA
>JANOQK010000400.1:0-2361 GCA_031414855.1 Bacteroidia bacterium
GCACATGAACTGCTTCATGTGCGTCAGGGATTCGAAAGTCCGGAGTATAGTTTTGCTAGCAAGCAAAACTACGAGGAGCGGCCCGCGAGCTTTTTGAGCGGCGGCGAAAAAAGACTTGTGGGAGAAACTCCCTGCACGCATCACTGCTTCACTTTCGTCAGGGATTCGAATGCCACAGCGGATACTGAAAAGAGGTTGGACTCACTACCTCTTTTCAGATAGCGAGTGGGCGAGCCAGCAGGCGAGTGTCAGACGTGACTTCGCGAGTACTTATGAGCAACCCACATGAAATGTGGTTAGCGCAATTAGTGACTCGTGACCGAACATCCCTGCACAAATTAAAGCAAAACGAGCGAGAGGGGCGAGTCAGCAGATGAGTGTCAAACGTGACTTCGCAGAAACTCATGAGTGACGACAAATGAGTTATCTGTGACCGAGCCCCTGCACCTTTTGACAACCATAGCTTTGAGCAGAAGACCACTGGAAAAAATAAACCAAATATAGTAGAATACTTCCATTGCGGTGTTGGTTTAGTGGTAGAATGCCTGCCTTCCAAGCAGGAGACAAGAGTTCGATTCTCTTACGCCGCACATTTAACAGGTAGCACAAGAAGCGCCATTACTGACGCTCCTCGTGGCAGCTCTAATAAAGTAAGTATTTTCAAGGGTCTATTTTTTCGCTAGCCAATTAATTACTTTTGCAGGATTTCTAGAAAAGAATACTTGGTTTGGAAAATCTTTGTTGGCAAGGATAGTAATTTTTTTCAAATGATCTGCTATGCCTCCAGTATTTGTAATTACCCTAATCCTTTTTCCTTCTTCAAGAGCAATGGTGAATTCTGACAGTGTGCCCATTCTTCCGTTTAACACAAGCACACAATCAGCCTCATTAATCATTGCAAGGCTTCTTACTGTAAAACCATCATGATATTTAACCTCATCGAAGTGATATGTGGCAAGATTATCTATTCTCTTGTTATGGGAATCTTTATTTTCATCGGGCGAGTAAGCTGTTGTCTCTACTCCGACCATTTTAGCTTTTTTAATAATGTAACCAGGTATACCTGCACTTCCGCCCGTTAGAATCTTCACAGTGCTTATTTTTTTAACGGAATTTACAAGACTATCTACAGTTGGGATAATTGATTCGGGTATATTGTCGTTGGCTGATGAAATGATGGCGATTTTCATATTATCTTTTTTTACACACAATAATAAAGTATCCGGGGTATATACGACCGTCAATTCTTTCTGCGGCTGGGTCAAAAGCTTCTTGATATTGCAAGATATCAAATTTATTCAAGAAATTTACTGAAAGAAATTCATTGAATGTATGACTTGGCTCTTGCAATGAAACGCTGTTATTAAGTATGTTTGAAGTAACAATACTTTGATGAAAATAATCTGAGCTAGCGTTTCTCTTTTCAAAGTATTGACGAAAAGGATGCGTGGCTAAGTAGATAAAATATCCATCTTTTTTAAGTGTGCGGTGAACTTCATTAAAAATAGGCTCCATATCAAGAGAGGTCATGATCGCATATTTTGATGTAATAATGTCGAAAACATCATTTTCATAAGGAAGATTTTCCGCTAACCCGACTTTAAAGTTAATATTTTCGTGCTTAGCTTTTGCAATATCGATCATTGCCTTAGATGCATCAATTCCAGATACACTAAATCCGTCGTTTTTGTACATATTAGCGTCGTAACCATCTCCGCAAGCTAAATCCAGTAGTTTCATGTTCGGAGTTATGGGGAGCGACTTCAAAATCGAATAAAACTGTAGGCGGTTTTTGTCGTTAGAGTTTTCACCAACATTATGGTTTTCTGAGAACGCAAGCGCAAAGTTATTATATTGTTTTCGAATGTCTTTTTTCATATAACAGCATTTTACTAGAAAAGTCTTGACATATCCAATATATGTGGCTATTTTATAGTAATTTCAACTAATAGTTGAAAACTGATACACTTACTTTATGATATTTTCACCCCAAACCTCTGTTGAGGAATTCATCATCGAAAGTCTAGCTTCAAAGAACTTAACGGCTAAACAACTATTATTTCTTCATAATAAAAATCATAGAAGGGTCACATTGCAAGCCGCCTACAAAGTACTACATAAGCTCGTAATCGAAGAAATACTTTTAAAACATAAAAATGAATATGCTTTGAGTAATATTTGGAGACAGCGGGTTGTTTCACTTTTGGACCAAAAACAGGCAGTTCCCATACTTGGAGAGTCAGAATCAATCGTGTATTCATTTAAATCATTGGCTCAACTTGATGAGTACTGGAAACACATTCAAGAAGGGGCCAAGGAAGAGTCTGAGGTCACTTACTTTTTTTGCCCCCATCAATATTG
>JANOQK010000401.1:0-1513 GCA_031414855.1 Bacteroidia bacterium
GCTGGAAACCCCCTGACAGATATTAATCAAACCAAGAAGGTAGAAGGTGTAATGCTACGTGGTCAATGGTTGTCTAAAGCCTTCATTGAAAGTGGGTTGAAAAAATTGGAGAAATAGCTGCTCAAAAAAAGCTTATTAAATAACTAGGGGTATCCCCAAGATCAATTGTCTTTAGGCTATACAAACACTAAAAAGACATGAAAACACGTTTTAGTCCATTATTTCTGGTAGGTTTTCTATTAATAGGAAGCATTGCCAATGGCCAGGATGAAATGAAAACCCTATTTAAAAAGGGGGAAAAGGGCTCTGTCACCGGTTACGGTGCTATCTCCAATAAACTCACTTACATAGGAGGTAGCTACGCTAATATGGCGGAGGTATATGGGGGAGTATTCATCAATAAAAAATTTATGATTGGGTTTAGTGGGGCAGGAACCTCCAACTACATTCCAGTTCCTTTTCAATACAGCATGGATCCCTTACGGAGAATGAGTTATCAATATGGACAAGCTGGTTTAATTACGGAATATGTGATGGGGTCTAACAAGACTTTTCATGTGGCCTTTAGTCTCTTTGCTGGCAGTGGCTTTACTATGCAGTATGAGCGACCTGAGTGGAACCAGTATGATTACAATTATGATAACTACGATTATTTTGGTGGCAGAGAAGATTTCTTTTTCGTGGCAGAGCCTGGTGTGCAACTAGAGATCAATGTATTCAGATGGATGCGATTTAGCCCTGGTGTTTCTTATCGTGCTTCATTTGGTAGTTCAGCAGTTGGCCTAACTGATTCTGATTTAAGTAAAGTAAGTTACAATGCCACATTAAAATTCGGCAAGTTTTAAATATTAAGAGGACGTCTCAAAGTTACCTAACTATGGACTGTCATTCCGGGCCTGCCTAAGCGTAGCCGCTTCGGGCGCCTGCGCTAAAGCTTCAGCGCCAGCGTGCAAAGGCAGGCCTGCCCCGGAATCCCGTTCAGTGTTTCTGCCATGGGATCATGGCTCAAAGTCAGGGATGACAATTGGACTTTTGAGGCGACTCTTTTTTTTAAATCCTTTCGTTAGCTTTAGCACTTAAAGCTTACCATTTGATCTCTCTTTTTTCTTTTCAACTTTCGTATTCAAGTCTCGCGCTCGTTATAGTGGTTGCCCTTTTCATTGGCATGGCCAAGACAGGTGTGCATGGTGCAGGTATGATGTCTGTACCCATCCTAGCAAATGTTTTTGGAGGCCAGCTTTCGAGCGGTATCATGCTTCCTATTTTAGTCTTGGCCGATGTGTTGGGCGTTTGGTATTATCATCGTCACGCATCGTGGGAACACTTAAAAATATTATTTCCTTGGGCCGCACTTGGTGTGGTGTTAGGCACGATCACAGGTAGTTACATCAACGACAGTATATTCAAAGTGATCATGGCCGTTACTATTGTTGTGAGTGTTGTGATCATGGTGTGGCTGGAAAGTCATAAAGAAGAAGTTCCCCATAAAAAATGGTTTGGTGGAGCAACAGGT
>JANOQK010000402.1:0-16595 GCA_031414855.1 Bacteroidia bacterium
ATTATTTTTTCGCTCTTTGATTTAACAACAACTGTCAGCTGTGCGAAGGATGCCGTGCTGATACAAAGGCAAATCAAAAGAAAACTAAACTTATTCATAGGTTAGGTGTTAATTTTATGTAAATCACATAAGTCGTTCAAATCTAGCAATAATGACCAAAAAAATTCTTATCACGGGCGCATCTGGGTTAGTAGGTAAACGACTTACAGAGCTTCTCTTGCAAAAAGGCTACCAGGTTTCCCATCTGGGAAGAAGTAAAAAGGAAGGGAAGGTATCTTCCTTTGTTTGGGATATTAATATAGGTGTTCTGGATCCTCAGGCTCTAGAAGGTGTGGATGCGATCATTCATTTAGCTGGTGCCGGTGTTGCAGATAAGCGATGGACGGAATCGCGTAAGAAAGAAATTTTAGAAAGTAGAACGAAATCAACCGCTTTGCTTTTCAATACGCTAAAAAATAGAAGGCATACGGTAACAGCTTTTGTATCTGCATCTGCGATTGGGTATTATGGATTTAGTCTTAGTGATGAAGTTTTTACCGAAGATAGCAAATCAGGTTCTGATTACTTAGCTCAGGTTACTCGTCAATGGGAAGAGGAGGTTGATAAGTTAAATGCTTTACCAATTCGTGCTGTTAAACTGAGAATTGGAATTGTATTAAGCGAAAAAGGTGGTGCGCTGGCAGAGATGGTTAAGTCAATTAAGTTGGGGGTTGGTTCATCTCTCGGAACCGGCAATCAATCCCTTACCTGGATTCATCTCGATGACCTTTGCGAAATGTTTATCAAGGCGATCGAGGATTCCTCCATGAATGGAGCTTATAATGCTGTGGGCCCTGAATGGGTAACAAATGCTGAAATGACCAAAACAATTGCGAAAGTTTTAAAGAAACCTCTTTGGCTTCCACCTGTTCCGGGGTTCATACTAAAAATTATTTTAGGTGAGATGGCTGATTTGGTCATCAATGGCAGCAACATATCATCCGCTAAAATTCAAAAAACAGGATTCAAATTTAAGTTTACTATGTTGGAAGAGGCGTTGAAAAATCTTTTGTTAAAGCCATCTACTTCGAAAAACGTGTAGATTGGATCATTCCCTTTTTATTCTTATAGTGTTCTTTGGTAGCAATGTAAACGGTTCTTTCAATAAGGGCGTAAACTGTTCCGTTCCGATCAATCAATTCGATTTTAAATACATAGTTGTTTTCTCCTTTTTCTGTTACTTCTTTTTTGATAGATTCAAGAAGATCACTGTTTAGCGAATATTTTGCATACAACGTAATCTTGGACGGCTTAATGAATTTTATTTGAGCAGACCTATCCCAAACTACAAAGACATCGTTAAAAATTCTAAACAGCATGAGCATGTAAAATGGATCGGTGGCGGAGAACATACTTCCACCGAAAATAGTCCCTACGTAATTATACGTCCATAAGCTTCGCCTGATTCGTACATGCACTTCTGTTGAGTCGTCCGACCAGAACAGAATTTTTCCGCCAGTGCCGAAGTACATCGGATACAAGTTCATGAAAAAGCGGAAGCGCCAGGTCTTAAATGATTCCTTCTTTTCTGTTTGTAGAAATGCTGGTTTCGACATTTCTTTTCTTGGTTACTTAAGAGTTGTGCTGGAAGTTGCCACTGCAATTTTTGAATCGGCTGTTCCAAAATACAAAAACCATTTACCTTTGAAGGGAACAAGTCCTTCTACAAAACAAACCTGATTAATTTGCCCTGTGATTTCATAAGGCTTGTCGGGGCGCAGAAAATTTTTCTCTAACCGGTCGATAAGTTTGGTTGGGTCATTTGCATCGAACAAAGCCTGACCTGCACAGTAGGCACCTTTGGCAAGTGTTAAATCACCACCTGAATCGAGATTCATACCATTATAGATCAATACAATTCCTTTTTCGGTTAATAGAGCATAAGGCCCACTTTCTACCAATCGACTATCAAAATAACTTTCACGGGGTTGAAGTATGGATTTTATTTTATTGTTTTCTTCAAGTGGCTGCCAATGAATCAAATCATCAGAAGTGGCCAGAAATAAATCGGTATCACCGAAGTACATCCAATATTTGCCATTGATTTTTTGGGCGATGATTTTCTCGCCTACTTGTTTTGCTACAATTGCTCCGGACTTCCCCCAGGTATCAATGTGAGTTCCGGTCAAGACTGTTCCATGTTTTTTCCAGTTGATCAAATCAGCAGAGGAAGCAAGACACAAGCGTGCGATCTTGCCATCATAAGCCGTATAGGTCATAATGTACGAGCCATTTTCACTTTCCACAATGCGCGGATCTTCAATCCCTCCCTCCCATTCATAGATTTTCATCGAATCTTCAGCAGGATAAAACACTGGCGCGGTCTTTCGAACAAAGTGCAGGCCATCGGCACTTGTGGCTAATCCAAGTCGAGACGTGCCCGCATATTTTCCAATTTTATCCTCGGCACGATAGATTAAATAAACAGAATCGTTTCGGACAACTGCAGCCGGATTGAACACATCTTTTTCTTCCCACAAAATTTCTTTCTTTAAGATAGGGCAGGTGAATTTTCCATTTCCTGCCGATAAGATGGGATTAACACTATCTACTTTAACAAAAGGAAGTAATGCCCAGGTAGTGTCCCTTGCTTCGGTTGATGTTACTTTATCCTTTGAAGCACAACCGCTCAGCAACAAAATAAACAAAAAGATAATGCAGCTAGCTCTTTCGAGGGCATTAGAAGGATTCATCATACATTTAGTGGAACAAGTTGTGTAAGTCATTGTTAAAAATAAGAAGATAAAAATTAAGGGCCAGTTATTTTAATAGTGAGTATGGTGAAGAAGAGAATTTATCTTATGGTCTTGGCGTGTCTATTCACATTCAGCCTTTCCGCACAAGATCAGTGGAAGAATGTGTACACGAAAAGTGCATGGGCTGATCGTGATAAATGGCAAAAAGCAGATGAACTCATTCGTCATTTGAACCTTAAACCAGGAAGTCAGGTGGCAGATATTGGGTGTCACGAAGGTTACATGACGTTTAAACTTTCAGCTGTTGTTGGAGAAAAAGGATTGGTGTATGCGGTGGATGTGGAACAAACCAAACTAGATCAACTAAAAATTAATCAGGAGCAAAGCAAAGTGAAAAATATTGTTGCTGTTAAAGGAGACTTCGATGATCCCAAGCTTCCAGAAAACTCATTAGATGCAGTAATAATAGTTGACACCTACCATGAAATGGATGACCATGATGAAATTCTTCAGCATATCCTGTTGGCCTTGAAGCAAGGAGGACGGTTGGTGTTGTGTGAGCCAATTGCCAATGAAAGGAGAAAAATGGTGAGGGCGGATCAGGAGAGAAAGCATGAGTTGGGGATAAGTTATGCGTTGGATGATTTAAACAAGGCAGGATTTACCATTATTAAAAAACAAGACCCGTTTGTTGACAGAGCAGAGAAGGGCGATAAGATGTGGCTGGTGGTTGTGAAGAAATAGAAATTTAGAAGTTAGAATTCTCACCTGTTGTTTCTTACTTCTTACTTCAAGTGATAACTTGCGGCCTATGGCCACTGCTACCAGCTACTCCGAAACTCCCTTGATGAAACAATACAATGCCATCAAGGCAAAGTATCCGGGTGCGTTATTGCTGTTTCGGGTGGGTGATTTTTATGAGACGTTTGGTGAAGACGCTATCAGAGCCAGCAAGGTACTCGACATCACGCTCACGAAACGGGGTAATGGCTCCGTTTCTGAAACAGCACTAGCCGGATTTCCCCATCATTCGCTTGATACCTATTTACCAAAGCTTGTTCGGGCAGGCCATCGTGTGGCTATTTGCGATCAGTTGGAAGATCCACGGTTTGTAAAGGGAATTGTAAAACGTGGTGTGACAGAGCTTGTGACTCCAGGCGTTTCGTTCAACGACAACGTGCTGGAGAAAAAACAAAATAATTTTCTGGCTTCCCTTTTTATTTCCAAGAATGCGTTAGGCATTGCTTTTCTGGACATCAGCACAGGTGAATTTTATGCGGCACAAGGACACGAGAACTATGTATATAAACTGATTCAAAGTTTTGGCCCGGCCGAAATCATTTACAGCAAAGCCGCTCGCGAAAAATTTGATCCGCAGTTTAGTGAAGAGTACGCCACGTTTACCTTAGATGATTGGGTGTATGCATTTGACTATGCGCACGATAAACTTATTCAACAATTCAAGACCAACTCATTAAAAGGTTTTGGTATTGATGAAATGCACGAAGCCATCGTAGCCTCAGGCGCGATCTTGCATTACCTCGAAGCCACTGAACACAAAGACACACATCACATCGCGGCTATTTCGCGTATTGACGAAGACAAATATGTATGGTTGGATAAGTTCACCATCCGCAATCTCGAGATTGTAAGTTCTCACAATGAAGGAGGAGTGCCCTTGCTTCAGATACTTGATCAGACGGTTACCCCAATGGGTTCGCGCAATCTGCGCAAGTGGATGATTTTGCCTTTGAAGGAAAAGCAAAGCATAGAAGAGCGATTAAAAGTAGTTGATCAGTTCTATTCGCAAGAAGAACTGACCGAACAGATACTGGAACAGTTTCGTCAGATAGCTGATTTAGAGCGATTGATTTCAAAAGTGGCTGTTGGTCGAATTAATCCGCGCGAGTTGCAGCAACTGAAAAGATCGTTAAAAGCAATTCTCCCGGTAAAAGAATTACTGGAAGCTTCTTCATCTGGTGAGTTAAAAAAACTGGGCGATCAACTTCACAAATGTGAATTTCTGCTAGAAAAAATTGAGAAGGAGTTAATGGATGATGCTCCCATGCTTATTCACCAAGGCGGTATTATCAAAGAAGGTGTGAATGCCGAGCTGGACGAACTTCGGGCTATTGCTTTTTCAGGGAAAGATTATCTGCTTCAAATTCAAAAACGTGAAGTGGAACGCACAGGAATCAACTCGCTAAAAATCTCATACAACAAAGTATTTGGTTATTATTTGGAAGTAAGCAATGCCAACAAAGACAAAGTGCCTACGGATTGGATTCGTAAGCAAACATTGGTGAATGCCGAACGCTACATTACCGAAGAGCTAAAAGTCTACGAAGAAAAAATTCTGAATGCCGAGGAAAAGTTGTTAGTGATTGAACAGCGAATATTTTTGGAACTGGTTCAACATACTTCGGATTACATTGCTCAAATCCAGCAGAATGCTCGCGTGATTGCCATGCTGGATTGCTTACTTTCTTTTGCGGTAACAGCAAAGGCGAATAAGTATTCCATGCCAGAGATCAGTGAGTCAAAACGCCTTGCTATAAAAGCTGGTCGTCATCCAGTGATTGAAAAACAACTTCCCGTAGGTGAAGTATATGTGCCTAACGACATCTACCTCGACAATGAAACACAACAAATATTAATCATCACCGGTCCGAACATGGCGGGTAAATCTGCACTATTACGACAAACGGCTTTGATTGTATTGATGGCTCAGATGGGAAGTTTTGTTCCTGCGGAGAATGCTGTGATTGGAATTGTTGATAAAGTATTCACACGGGTAGGGGCTTCTGATAACCTTTCAAGAGGTGAATCCACGTTTATGGTGGAGATGACGGAGACCGCCAGTATTCTCAACAATCTCAGCGACCGCAGTTTGATTTTAATGGATGAAATAGGCCGTGGCACGAGTACCTACGATGGCGTTTCCATTGCGTGGTCGATTGTAGAGTATCTGCACAACCACAAAGACTTCAAACCGAAAACACTTTTTGCCACACATTATCACGAGTTGAATCAATTAGCTGAAGATCTTGTCCGCGTAAAAAACTTCAACGTAAGCGTGAAAGAGATTGGCGACAAGATCATCTTCATGCGCAAGCTGAAAGAAGGCGGTAGCGAACACAGCTTTGGTATTCACGTTGCCCAGATTGCTGGCATGCCCAATAAAGTAGTCCTAAGGGCAAACGAGATTTTACATTTCCTGGAAAAGGATAAACATAAGAACGAACCCAAAAAGAAATTTGATGAATTGCCAAAGCCAACTCCACAGATGAGTTTGTTTGAGATCGATCCCAAATCAAAGGCCATTCACGAAATGTTGGAGAAGATCGACATCAATACGATTAGTCCAGTGGAGGCGCTATTGAAACTAAATGAGGTGTTGAGTGTACTGAAAAAGTAAAGTTTAGAAATTCTCTTCTAATAACAGTCTAATGTCTTCAATAAGTCGCTGTGCCTCCAGTTCAAGTGTGCCGTTGTAGATCCCGAGAATGTGCCCTTCTTTATCCACTAAAATAAAATGTTCCGTGTGGAGAAACTCTTGTGAATCGTACTGAAAGCCTATTTCCCGTTCAGCAAAGTAAGAGTGTCGCGCAAGTGTATAAATATCATCTTTCTTGCCGGTAACTAACTTCCACTGTGCTGTGCGAATACCATGCTCCAATGCATATTTTTTTAATTGGGCCACCGAATCAATATCCGGTGTAACGGAGTGTGAGATGAACATTATATTTGAGTTGTCCGTAAACACGTCTGCCACCCCGCTCATGTTTGCTGTCAATTTGGGGCAAATACCAGGGCAGATCGTGAAGAAAAAATTAGCCACATAAATTTTATTCTGGAATGTTTCGAGGGTTACTACACCACCATCTTGGTTTGAAAATGCAAAGGGAGCGATGGTGTGAAGTGTGTCTTGGGAAAAACTTACTTCCTCTTTCCAAAGTGGAGTAAAGTCAGGCGTGTTGTAATACGGCAAGCTATTTTCTTCCTTACAGGAAATGAATACTAAAAAAATGCCAGCAAAATTAGCGAACTGATACACTGTCATTCTTCCAAAGAGTTGCACAGGCCTTCACGCCAGTCATTCCATAATTACGTCCATTGCGGGCCTCGTAGTTAGCCCAGATTTTTCCACTTGCATCCCACATTTGCTGCCGGCCATCCTCATGCCCTTTATTGTAATTCATGTTCTTGATAAGTACTCCTTGTGCAGTCCATTCTTTGCAATTGCCTTCGTATTCACCTTCCATGAAATGGTATTCCAGTTTTTTCCTTCCGTTTTCCCACCAGGCTTCATACATGCCTTCTTTTTTTCCGTCACGGAAGAAACGCTTTGATTGGAGCTCTCCATCTTTATCAAACGTTTTCCAAACGCCATGCTCGCGGCCATTCCGAAACTCCTGAATTTCCAAAGTATCCTTTCCATTCGGTTGTAATGAAAATAGGATACCGGAGAAAATCGAATCGTTCACGTAAAGAATTCCTCCTGATGACCTCACGTCATCGAGTTGACTATTTATAAATCTAGTAGATGGCTTTTCGTTTGCTGCACAACCGAACAAAACTAACCAACCGAAAAAAATACTATTGCGAAACGGTACCAGCTGTTCCATAAAATCCACTTCCGTTAATGTAAGGATCTGCGCCTGTGATGTGATAATGATAAATCCCCGAAGGATAATCGGTTGTTGCACCCGTATGTCCGTGATAAGCATCGAGGTCGGTATTACTTATTGCTTTTCCATTTTCGGTTGGGCCGTACACCGGAAATCCATCCAACAGAAAACCTAATAATACATTGTTTCCTTTTGTAGCGGTGAGGTAATAAGGCTCTGCGTGATAATGATATTGACCCGTCATCTGCGGATGACCAAAGTACTGGTCGAAAGAATTTATTTCACTTGTCAAAGGCTGATTTGGTCCAGCGTATTGATTGTAAAACGGAACACCATTCAAAGACACACCTATTGGACCCAAAGGTGTTGCGCTGTGCGCAGTGTTAACCTTGGGGTTTAAGGGTATCTTAAAGGTGAAAGCCTGACTGGCTATTTTGTTTGGGTTTATAGCAAAGCTGGAATTGCTTCCATTATACGCTTCATACAAAGTAGATTCCCATTGTGTGCCTTTGTAATACGGACTTTTATGGTCGGGACGTCCATTCGTTTTTATGATGACATAATCACCTTCGAGATAGATATCAGAGGCGGAGTAGATTTTTTTGTACACAGCGGGGACTTCTGTGGTTGCTGTTGGCGAAGGATCGCTCGAATTGCCACAGTTTACAAAGACTCCCATTAATAAAAGGGTCGTAAGAATTGCAATTGTTTTCATGTTGGTAATCACTTTATTTGGATGCACGTTTTGTAGAGTAAGTATACAACCGAATTGCTGTTAATTTGTTTGATTTCCTAAAGTTAATTCGCCTTCACCTCCTAAAAGCGACCTATCTCGCAAAATAGTAGATAGGTGATAAACAATCTGGATAATATGGAATTAATCAACTTCCCTGATAAAACAAAAAGCATCAGTATATTTGGTTTTACTTATTTCTTATGCCAACAAAAATACGATGGGCCATTCTCGGCTGCGGAAAAATTGCTCGCAAATTTGCTGCTGATCTCAAGCTGGTGAAAGATGCAGAACTCATTGCCGTGGGAGCACGTGAGCAGTCAACAGCCGATGCTTTTGCCAAAGAGTTCCCCGCCAAGTATAAACATAGCAGTTACGATGCACTGGTTCAAAATCCGGAAGTCGATGTAATTTACGTGGCAACACCACATGGCTTGCATCATGAACATGTGATATTGTGTCTCAAACATAAGAAAGCCGTGCTTTGTGAAAAAGCATTTGCCCTTAACCACCAACAGGCAAAGGAGATGGTTGCTGTCGCGAGGTCACAGAACGCCTTTTTGATGGAAGCGTTTTGGACAAGGTTTCTTCCGCATTATCAAATTGTGAAACAGCTTCTTCAGCAAGGAAAAGTCGGCAACATAAAGTATGTTCATGCCGAATTTGGATTTATTCCCACTCCTCCCGTTGCGCCACGCATCTATGATCCTGCATTAGGTGGTGGTTCACTTCTTGATATTGGTATCTATCCGGTTTTCCTTGCTCTAGATGTACTGGGCAAGCCAGATACCATTGAAGCAACGATGACAAAAGCTTCAACCGGAGTGGATGAACAATGCAGCATTCAATTCAAATACAATTCCGGAGCGATCGCTCAATTATTTTCAACCTTTAGTTCTAACCTTCAAACAGGTGCGGACATTGGTGGTGACAAAGGACGCCTTCGCATGACACATCGTTTTCATGGCCCCACTACTTCACTTGAATTTTATTCAGGAAATACAGACACACGCGAAGTCATTTCATTTGACAAAGCGCAAGGCAATGGCTATGAATACGAAGCTATGCATGTGACAGAATGTTTGCAAAAGGGACTTACAGAAAGTCCGGTGTTAACACATGCAAAAACTTTATTGCTGATGGAAACGCTTGACACCATTCGACAAAAAGCGGGGATTCATTACACGGTGGATTAACAACCACCTAATAATTTTTCCCGTCATCACGAGCACCAGCGTAAGGTTCTTGTGTTTAGCGAAGTGATCCCCTAAATCGAAGATAGGTTTCAAATTTTCGGGACTGCTTCGCGCAGACGCCCAAATCCCGCGCAGGAGCTCGCAGTGACGTTTCAAATTAATAAATTTTAATCGGAGCAATGATTCTAAAAATCCTTTTTTGAACATTCGTTCGCAGAGGAATCAACAGAAAATGGAATTATTCCGATCAAATCGCGTTATCTTTGTAGTCCGATTACTTCAAAGATATGAACACGTTAGAGCAGAAAGCCGTAATGCCCGAAGTCAGAAGAAAGCCCGTCTTGAAACAAGAGATTGCTTTCCTATTCATCCATTTGCTTCCCTTGGCAGCTATCTGGACCGGTGCAACATTTTTCGATTGGATGGTGTGTATCTTTCTATACTTCTTCCGTATGTTTTGGGTAACGGGTGGCTATCATCGCTATTTCGCACACAAATCATATAAAACTTCTCGTTGGTTTCAGTTTGTGATTGCGTTTATGTCGCAGACTACTGCGCAGAAAGGTGCGTTGTGGTGGGCCGCACATCATCGGCATCATCACCGTCACAGCGATACGCCTGCCGATCCGCACTCAATGAAAATTTACGGCTTCTGGTATTCGCACATTGGCTGGATTGTTGGCCCCGATTTTAAAGAAACGGATTACAAAGTGATAGGCGATTACGCCAAGTATCCAGAACTGGTGTGGTTGAACAAACATTATCTTGTTGCGCCAACTATTCTGGCCGTCATTGTTACTGCCCTTGGCGGGATTGTTAATGGAGGAAGCATTCTCACCATGTTTACGTCAGCAGGATTGGGAACGTTATTCATTGGATTCTTTTTGAGCACAGTGATTTTATATCACGGCACGTTTTCCATCAACTCCATCATGCACAAGTTTGGTAAACCACGTTATGAAACGGGTGATGAATCCAAGAACAGTGTGGTGTTGGCATTGGTGACAATGGGCGAAGGCTGGCACAACAATCATCATTATTATGAAACGGCATCGCGACAAGGTTTTTTTTGGTGGGAAATTGATATCACCTATTATATACTTCGTGGACTCGCGGCAGTAGGTTTGATATGGGATTTAAAAGAAGTGCCTAAACATATTCTCCATTCCAAGAATAAAAAAGAAGCAGCCGAGTTGAGAAAGAAATATGAGTCGCAAGCTCCTCGCGGCCCTGTTACCAAAAATGAAAAAGTTGGAGCAGAGGAAAATGTCTCAGCAGAATGACGTTATTTTTTTAGAAAGTGCCATAAAGCTTTTTCAGTACTACAAAAAGTTGGGCGAAGGCGCGATCACGCAACTCAATGACGAAGAAGTATTGCGCAAACCCAATGAAGCGAGCAACAACATTGCTTTAATTGTTCATCACCTTAGCGGGAACATGCTTTCACGCTGGACCGATTTTTTAACCAGCGATGGCGAAAAATCCTGGCGCAACCGCGAAGCGGAGTTTGATGAAGCTTATCCTGATAAGGCTTCTATGATGAAAGCTTGGGAAAAAGGATGGGCTTGTGTTTTTATCGCACTGGAAAGTATGAGACCCGAAGATCTTTCCAAAATTATTTACATCCGCAACGAAGGCCAGTCTGTTCTCGAAGCAATCCAACGACAACTTGCTCATTATCCACATCATATAGGGCAAATACTTTATCAGGCAAAAGCAATCAAGGGCAGTGATTTCAAATCACTCTCCATTCCCAAGGGCAACTCTGGAATGTTTAACAAAGAAAAGTTTGAACAAGAGAAAACGCGGAAGCACTTTACGGATGGATTGGAGTAAGAAAACTCCAGCAAATTATTAACATATAAATTTTTAACAAAAGCCGGATTTTGGTACATGCAGGCGAGGGTGACATCGGAATTTTGTATTTTTAATACAGGCCATTTTTAAAAAAGCCACCTCACATGAAAGTCGCTACAAAAATTACCGTCATTCTTTTTATTTTGATAAGTGCCACGCTTCTGCATAACCGGGCGGTGGCGCAAAAAAGCAACGTGTTGAAGATTAATATTTTCAGCCCCATTGCCAGCACGCTGAATCTTCAATACGAGCGAAAAATCTCGGGCAACGGTAGTTTTCAGTTGGGTTTTTATTACGCAGGCTTTACCATAGGCGACACAAAATTTAGTGGCATTGGAATCACGCCAGAGTATCGGTTTTATTTGTCGGACACCGAGGCACCGCAAGGCGTTTACGTAGCGCCCTTTGTTCGGTATCAGGACTTCACTGTTTCCAATGGATCTGACAAAGGAACCATTACTACGATGGGTGGCGGGTTGATCATTGGCAAGCAATGGATCTTTAAAGAAAAAATAGCACTCGATATTTTTCTTGGACCAAAATATTCTTCCCGGAGCGTGACGGTAACATCCGGTACGGATTCGTTTGACAGCGGTAATGGCTTAAGTGGATTTGGTGTCCGAGCAGGTGTGTGCTTTGGTCTGGCATTTTAATCGATTCTACTACTTAACAAAAAGCCCGCGATTTGACTTGCGGGCTTTTTAGTTAAGAAAAATTTAAACAATCGCTAGTTCTTGTAATTATTGCGATACTCATTCGCTTCGCGCGAGCGCTTGCCCGATTGTCTGTTGAACCGCTTTTTATCTTCTGCTTTCATCTCAAATCGCCTTTGCTCTTTGACCAGTTTCAGATAACTTTCATACACTTGGTTTTCAAATTCTCCAGAATGTATGGTCTCAATATCATGGTATCTTCAAATGAATGGACATGAACTAGAGATAAAGCTTAAGAAGACTTTTCCATCCCTGGCCGGAAAGTTTTTATCGGAAGGCAATTGCAAGAAGCACTAACTATTATAATTGGCAAGTCTTATCCGTTTATCCACATGAAGACTGTGAAGTTGATAAGACAATTGTCTTCTTAATTTGAAGAAATTTAGTCACCTTTTTTGGCACCCATAAAGTAAAAAAGCACTGATTATCAGTGCTTTAAGTTACATAATTGTACCCGGGACGGGACTTGAACCCGTACAACCTTTAAGGGTCACAGGATTTTAAGTCCTGCGTGTCTACCAGTTCCACCACCCGGGCAGGGTGCTCCGTGAACCGTTATCTGTTAATAGAAAAACGTGCACCGGTTTAAAAACAAAAAGTGCGAGGGTTAATCTCACACTTTTTGCTACGATTAACCATTAACAATCAACGGTTAACGATTTCTGAGCGGGAAACGAGACTCGAACTCGCGACCCCGACCTTGGCAAGGTCGTGCTCTACCAACTGAGCTACTCCCGCTTTTATCAGCCGCAGCTTACGCACAGGCTGATTTTCCCCTAGCCTTCCGCTAAGGGACTGCAAATTTAATATCCGGCTTCAAATATGCAATACGGCTCCCCTAAATTCATGTATTTAGTTCTTGGGTGACTATTTTAAAGTTTCATGACCTCAGATCTTAAGGGAGGAGTTCATATTCAAATTTCATAGCAAAGAATGGGTAATCAATACCTAATATCTCGTTCCGGTCATCTACTTTTAGTTCTTAATTTTTTTCATGAAAAAAATATATACTCTAGCGCTATTGTTCTTTGGACTGTCTGGCATTAGCTATTGCCAGGACCAAGTCATGGCCTGTGAAGTCACAAGTCTTCCCACGATTGATGGTAAAACGGGTGATTGGCAAGGCGACTGGCAAACAGATGACAATAGTAAATTCCAATATAATGTGTGCTTTGATGCAGAGATCATCTACATACGCCTGAAGACATCCGATGATATGAACCAGGGAAAAATTGGTCGGCTTGGATTCACAGTCTGGTTAGATCCAAATGGAAAAAAGAAAAAAAAACTCGGACTGAAATATCCAACTCCCACAGGAAGGGATTTTTCTCAAATGAATCAAAATCCTCAGAGTGGTACACGGACAAATGAAGGAAGACGACTTGAGATGAAACGAGATTTAATCAGAGACACCGAAGTATTAGAGCTAATTGGACTTGCAAAAGAAAATATTGTAAGCTCTCGTGTTGGGTTAAAGAATGGCATTGAGGTTATTATTGTAATGGACGAGAAAGGCGACTATGTGTATGAAGCTAAGATCCCGTTCAAAGCCTATAAACTTAGCAAGGCTTCCATTCCAGTATTGGGCATAGGATTTGAAACCGGAAAATTGGCACCAACACCTGGGGCGCCTTACTCAGACATGTCAAAGGCAACAAGTCTTTGGTTGAACATAAAGTTGAATTAAAATTACATGAGTCGTCAGACCGCTGAGGTGTTGAGTAATCAGCGGTCTGACGATTTTTAGTTTAAGAACTTTATAAAGCTGGTTTCTTAAGAGACTGCAGATACTCCACCAAGTCTACCAACTCTTGCTCAGTCACCAATGTTTGTAAGTTGGAGGGCATCATAGAAGTAACCTGCATTTCGCGCGATGCAATTTCAGTTGGTTTAAGGGTTTGTTGAGTTGTCATGTATTGGATGTCCACTTTGTCTTCCGTCTCTGAAACAATCATCCCGTAAGCTTGACTTCCATCTTTCATTTTAAATGTATGTCCTTCATAGCCGAAGCTGATACCCTGATCGGGAAAGAGTATGGAAGTATACATGGCGCGCTTCGAAAGTTTTCCTCCAATCTCACTCAGGTCAGGTCCAAATTTTACACCCTCCTTATTGATCTGGTGACAGTTACTGCAGGTGTTGGTGAATACGGCTTTACCATTTTCAGCAATTCCGGTTTTGTCCATTAATTCTGGAATGCTTGTTAGCGAGCCCCCATCTTTACTTCCGGGTAATGAGAAATATTTAGCTCCTTCTGTTCTGATATTTGCTCTCCAGGCAGACTGGAATACACCAGCTGCTGACATTTTAAGATCGGCAGGAATTTTATTCTCACGGGCTAGTGAAAGCAAATAATCTTCTGAGTCGGTTGGTCCACCAAAAGCACGCAATGCAAGTTTGCGATTGTCAACGTTTTGAGTACTGTCCACGAAAATGCTTTCCATCAGTGTCATGGCTTTCTTATTATAGATGGAGGGCTTAATGGATCGGATCAAGGCCTGAACATCTTCTTTTTTCTTTTCTGAAATGACACGATCGATCAAATTAGTTTGATTCCAATCCAATAAGGTTCGCATCGCTTCTTTTCCCATCACGCTATCGGGATAGTGAAGACTTACCGCAAGTAAATCCTCTGTTTTGTTTTCCAGTTTAAAACGAGTGACGAGTTCAACAAACTCAAGACGGTCTTTATACTGATCCAGTGTTTTGTTGAGGGCCGTTCGAACAGCCGGTGTCAATTTAGTAGTGGCAGCATCCATGTGTTTGAGTGCATACAATACTTTTTCACCTTGCGTTTCTGTTACCAATTTGGAAAGCACGGCTTGCTTGCTTGGGTCTTTGTGAAAATCAAATGCACGGTAACACCATAACATTGCTTCCGCATCTGCTGTCTTGATCAACTCCACCAGTAAAGGCATAGCATCCTTGCTGCGAATTCTCCACACGATATCGTGGCCTCCCGATGTGTTCCAGTTGTTACCCACTTTTTTCTTCCAGGCGGCAAAATATAAATCATCGTTTCCGGATGCTCCAATGCCCAATGCCTCTAAGTACCATCTGTCTTTTCCATCGTGTTGTACTGCGAGGTCGGCCCACAATGCCGCAGCTTTAGGAGAATTATTTCCGCGCAAAGCAAGTATGGCTTCTCTTCTTATTTGAGGTGATGTATGATTAACCAATTTCTCAACAACAGGCAGTACATCTTTGCCACTCGTGCGATAGTTGCGCAATGCGCAGATTACCATGTTTGAGTTGGCATCCGCAAGACCCTCGTTGATGTAGCTTTCACCATTTGGTAATTTAGCGAGCAACCACAAGGCTTGCGCACGTTGCAGCTGATTATCAGATTTCCAAAGTTGTGTTAAGGCGGCTTCGGCTTTCCCACCCATAGCTGCTATTGCCGTCCAGCCGAGATAGCGAACAGATGGATTTGGATTGAGCAATGCTTTTATCGCCCCTTCAACCGAAGTGACATCTGTTGGCTCAGTCACATATTTCATTTTAGGAGGAGCCACACGATAAATTCTTCCACGATCAAGATCACCAACGGCATGACCACCTACTCCCGGATCATACCAATCGGCAACAAAGAGTGAACCATCAGGCGCAATCGCCACATCAGCCGGGCGGAACCATTGATCTTTTTTACTTTCGAGAATGTTTACAATCGTTGCTTTATAACCCGCTCCATCATTTTCAACCGGGTAAGATCGTATAACATTATGACCCGGCTCGGCATGAATCATTTGTCCACGAAATACTTCCGGTAATAATGTGCCTTCATAGATCGTAATGCCGGTGGGTGAACCTGAACCGGTTTGCAATAAATTCGGAACAACACCTGGGTCGTTCAAATGCCAGTGACGCAATGGAATTTCTTTTTCCATGTTTGTTCTTCTTGCTGGCCAACTCGCACCTGTCATTTCATCTTTAAAACCGAAGTTGCCACCTTCCATCACGTAGTTGATGCGCGTGCCTTTGTTGCCATCGTCATCGTTATCCGATTGCCAGATTGTGCCGAAGGGATCAACTGTAACTTCGTAGTTATTTCTGAAGTTATGTGCAAGCACTTCTACATTAGAACCATTCAAATCGCTACGCATAACTAGACCTTCCCGGAAAGGCTTGCCATTGGTGACTACTTTTCGTCCGCGTACGTCAACAACGGTATCACCCGCAGGTGTAAGTAATGATTTTCCTTCGTTTCCAAAATTGAAGTACAGTTTTCCGTCTGGTCCAAAAATAAAGCTATGCATGCCATGATCATGTTGAATACCTTTTACACCGGTAAAGAAGACTTCTTTTTTATCAGGCACATCATCTCCGTTGTCGTCAGTGAAGACAAATACATTAGGACTACAGGAGACGATCACTTTATTTCCCAAAATTGAAATGCCGAGCGCAGCGTTTACATCAGTGCCTTGATAAAATACTTTGCTCACATCTGCTTTGCCATCTCCATCGGTGTCTTCCATGATCACAATGCGATCGCCTTCTTTCTTTTCAGGATTTTTTGGATTGAGTTCATTGCGATAGTTATACGCCTCACAAACCCAAATCCTTCCACGTGTGTCTATGGTCATGTTGGTAGGGTTGGTGAACATCGGCTCTGAGGCAAACAACGTGACTTCAAGTCCATCATACACTTTTAAATCGGCAAGTGATGCTTCTGCGGAGTGTTCATCTGCAGGTTTGGGTGAACAAGCAACTAGTGTGAGAAGGCCAAAAAC
>JANOQK010000403.1:0-2547 GCA_031414855.1 Bacteroidia bacterium
GCACATGAAAAGATTTATTCTACTTCTATTGTTGTGTGTGGCAGTTTCTGCTTCCGCTCAGAAAGTAAACAAGCTGATAAAAGAAAAAGATATAGCACGTATCATCTCAACTTTATCTGCCGATGACATGATGGGGCGATCTGCGAAGGAACCCGCTCAAATAGAAAAAGCTACTGCCTTTATCGAGAGTGAGTTTACGAAAATTGGCTTAAAGCCACTGAATGGACTAACAGGCTTCAGACAAGAGTTTATAAAGGAGCAGATCGGTCCTTTGAAACTTGAAGTTCTAATTGACGATGAGAGAATAACAGAAGAAAACTTAATTCTTGTATCAGAAAAGACAGATATAAATACTGAAAAAGGTTTATCCATCAAATCAATTGACTTTGATTCACAAGTTTCCAATAAAGATCAATACTTTTTTGACAAAGCTTTTGGAATGGCTCGTGATACATCATCTTCTATTATATTGGTTGCTCCAGAGTTTCAGGCAAACTTTAAAGAATTCAAAGGCTATTTCGGAAAGCGATTTTTAAATAATCGTAAATCGACCAAAGTTTTTGTTCTTGGTAAAAGCAAAGCCTCCACTTTTTCTGTGAAAGCCACACAGAAAATCGAAACCATCAAAATGATAAATGTTGTCGGCATGCTTGAGGGCAAAACCAAGGCAGAAGAAATGGTTGTGTTCTCAGGTCATTATGATCACATTGGCATCGAGCAAGCAGTTGCAGGAGATTCCATTGCCAATGGTGCCGATGATGATGCATCCGGTACAACCGCAGTCATTTCACTTGCGAAATATTTCAAGAAACTAAAAAATAATAACCGCACCTTGATTTTTGCGGCATTCACGGCTGAAGAAATTGGCGGCTATGGTTCTCAATATTTTTCAAAGCAATTGAATGCCGACAAAGTGATAGCGATGTTTAATATTGAAATGATTGGCAAGCCTTCAAAATGGGGAACAAACAATGCATTCATCACGGGGTTTGAGCGTTCTGACTTTGGGAAAATCCTGCAGAAAAATCTTGTTGGCACACAATTCCAAATTAATCCCGACCCTTACCCGGATCAAAATCTTTTCTATCGATCAGATAATGCTACGCTTGCAAGATTGGGAGTCCCGGCTCACTCCATTTCAACGGATGAAATTGATATCGATAAATTCTACCATACCGTGAATGACGAAGTGGAAACGTTGAATATGACGAACATCACTTCTGCGATACGGGCTATAGCATTAAGTTCCAAGACGATTGTTTCTGGGGAGGACACACCTACTAGAATTGATAAGGCTACGGTGAGATAAATATATAGCCACAGATTCACAGATTGCTTTGTTATTATCTGTGAATCTGTGGCAAACTTTTACGGATTGGTTTATTTTTGCGGATTAATTGACGTAGAAATAGATAATTCAGTAGAAAATGGCCGAATACAGCAAAGAAGAGATCAAGAACATTGAAGAGAAATGGCGCAATGAATGGGTAAAGAGTGGGGTTTATAAAGTCTCCAACGAATCCACAAAGCCAAAGTATTATGTATTGGACATGTTCCCCTACCCATCCGGAGCGGGATTGCATGTGGGGCACCCACTCGGCTACATTGCTTCTGATATTGTAGCGCGTTTCAAAAGAGTAAAAGGATTTAATGTATTGCACCCGATGGGCTTCGATGCCTTTGGATTGCCAGCCGAACAATACGCACTAGAGCATGGCATCCACCCAGCCGTTTCTACAGCAGATAATATCAACAACTTCAAAACGCAGTTAGGAAAGATTGGCTTCTGCTACGACTGGAGTAGGGAAGTGCAAACCTGCGATCCTACCTATTACAAATGGACACAATGGATCTTTCTTCAAATTTTCGATAGCTGGTTTAACCGCAAAAAAGAAAAGGCCGAACGCATTTCAGATCTTGTTAAGATTTTTGAAACCGAAGGAAACATCAATCATCCGTTCCTCAATTCAAGATTCAAGATTCAAGATTCAAAAGAAACATTTACTGCTTCAGATTGGAAATCCTTTGACGAAAAGAATCAGCAAGAACTTTTGATGCAATATCGCCTTGCTTATTTGGCCTATACGGATGTGAATTGGTGCGAAGCATTGGGAACGGTGTTAGCGAATGATGAAGTGATTAATGGGGTCAGTTACCGCGGTGGATTTCCTGTTGTTAAAAAACAAATGCGTCAATGGAGTTTGCGCATTACCGAATATGCTGAACGTTTACTGAAAGGATTGGATGAAATAGATTTCAGTGACTCCATGAAAGACATCCAGCGCAACTGGATTGGGAAAAGTGTGGGTGCAAGGATTGATTTTCACCTCACCCCAGCCTTCGCTGAAGCTTCGGCTGGCAGGCCTAGCCCCTCGCGCGGAGAAAATGCAGGCCTCACCCCAAACCCCTCTCCGGGGGAGAGGGGAAGAGAGACTTAGGATAAAAAGTTTTGGCCCTATTTGAAAGATTTCGCAAAAGAGAACAGACAAAATCCAACCGAGGAAGAAACAACACTTTGGGAAGAATTAAGAAATAGCAAACTCGGTC
>JANOQK010000404.1:0-1689 GCA_031414855.1 Bacteroidia bacterium
TTTTGGTGTTGGAGGCTGGAGTAAAGTAGTGAGACGATTTGTACTCCAGCAAAGTCTTTTGAGCGGATGGATCGTAGAGCATAAACCCCATGTGATCCTGAAGGTTTTTTTCAGCACTTACAATTTCCTTTTTTAAATAAACAGCCGGTGAACAGGCCAGAACGAATAAGAGACTGATTACTGAAAGTGCTTTGATCATAGAGATGTGAAAAACGGTAATCGGTTATAGGTGATCTGTCCCCGATTACAGAATACCGAACTATTTTTCAGTGAGGTAACGTTCAGTCAATATTTTACAATGGTGCGTTTCGTGGCCGGCTATTACAAAGCCAAGCACCGCCACCGTCATTTCGTTGTTATTTGCAACTCCCTTGCGCGTTAACATTTCTGGTGAGAAGCTTTCGAATAGATCGATGGTAGAGGAGCGCAGATGTCCCATTTCATCTGCTAATTTTTTTAAACTCCTGCCCGATGCATTCACTTGCGGAGCATAACTATTTTCATCCCAACCGGACAAAGGTGTCTTATCATTGCGAGCAAAGCGCAACGCTCGATAGGCAAATATCCATTCGGCATCAATCATGTGGCAAAGTAGTTCGCGAACTGTCCATTTGCCGTCTGCATATCGATAATCCGTTTTATCCAGATGAATGGAATGAACCAACTCTTGCGTGCGATGACCCGAAATACGCAATGCCTGAAGGATATCACCTTCCTCAATTAGTTTCACATAGTTTTTGTAAAAGTGAGGAACGGTTTCAAGGTTGAGTAGCATAGGACAAAGTATTAAGTGTGTCTCTTTCGTATTTCAATAAAGTTAGGAATTGCTGGAAGATTCCAAAACAATTATTCGGATCCTCCTCCTATCAATTTACCTAGTCCGGAGTTACCGTCTGCGGCTTTGGTCATAAACCTTCTCAAAATACTTTCCAGGGGAAGAACCAGCAAAGCAATACTAACCTGAATGAAAAAATCAATCACCGGTGAGCTTCGGACATTGATCAATGAGTAAGCAGCTGTTTGAATAAGCTGAATAAGCATGATCACAGTCAACATTGAAAGAACGCGGCTTATCAAACGGTAACGTTCATTCAACTTGCTGAGCCGGATGGACAAGACCACCAGCATACTAAAAAAGGCAAGCTCCATGGCATAAAACCAGGTTTGCCTCCAATAGGGTGGCACCACAACAAAACTTAATGGTTGCGTTTCGCCTACTTGACCAAAAATATTTTTTGATTGAATCAGCACTTTGTAGGTACCCACCGGCAAAAAAGGAAAACTTATTTCGTTGTTATACGCAGCCCAGTCGCTCCAGTCTTTTTGCAGGCCCCGCACCCAATAGCGATACTCCGTGGTTTGCAATCCATAATATTCGGGCTGTATAAATTCAAAAGTAACTCCGCCTAACTCCTGACTTAACACTACCTCTTGTGAGGTGAATATTAATTTTGTCTGAGGATTTCGAACATCTTTCAAAAACAATGGATATTGATAATTGTCGTTAAGGTTTGCATTTCCGGAAAATCGATACAGTTCATTAGCTGATGTGATCACCCAAATATTTTCATTCTTATCATCAGGGGATATAAAACGCAACTCGGGAAATAAGTTGAGCCATTCCAGTTTAAATTTTTGTTTAAGATTTTGATCCGATGTTTTCCAGCTGTGATCAAAATACCAAAACAT
>JANOQK010000405.1:0-12625 GCA_031414855.1 Bacteroidia bacterium
TGAAGAACGACTTTGAGATACAGAAAAATAAAATTCAGCTTTATTCGCGCCAGGTATTCATCACCGATGAAGTAAAAGATGTTGTCCCTGATTTTTTAATGTTGTTGCACGGAGTGCTTGATTCACCAGATATTCCGCTCAACGTATCGCGCAGCTATTTGCAAAGCGATTCCAATGTGAAGAAGATCAGTCAACACATTACGAAGAAAGTAGCTGACAAACTTCAGGACATGTTTAAGAAAGATCGCCCTGACTTTGAAAAGAAGTGGGATGACATTGGCATTTTCGTAAAGTATGGCATCATCAGCGATGAGAAGTTTAACGAGAAGGCAAAAGATTTTGCTTTATTGAAGAACGTAGACAAGCAATACTTCACTTTTGATGAGTATAAAGAAAAAGTAAAAGCCAATCAAACCGATAAGGACAAACAGTTGGTGTATGTATACACTACCGATGCCGGCAAGCAGGATTCTTTCATTCAATCGGCTAAGAATAAAGGGTATGATGTGTTGTTGATGGATGGTGCGCTAGATAGTCACTTCATCGGCAACCTTGAACAGAAATTAGAAACAACCCAATTGAAACGCGTAGACAGTGAAATCATTGACAAGCTGATTGCCAAAGACGAAAAAATGGAAAGCATCCTCAGCAAAGAGGAAGAAGAAAGCGTTAAATCTGTTTTTGAAAAGGCGATAAACAACAAAGCGATGACGTTGGCCATTGAGCCGCTTTCACCAGACGACTTACCTGTGACCATCACTATGAGTGAGTGGATGCGGAGAATGAAAGACATGGCACGCACAGGTGGTGGCGGTGGAATGGCTTTCATGGGCAACATGCCCGACAATTACAATGTGGCTATTAATGGTAATCACCCTATTGTTCAAAAGATTTTGAAAGCAGAATCGGATGATCAAAAAGGCAAACTGGCTAAACAAGCATATGATCTGGCCTTGCTTTCTCAAAACATGTTGACAGGCGCTGATTTAACTAATTTTATTAAAAGGAGTGTGGAGTTGGTTGGCAACTGAGATCAAAAATCCAATTTATAACTAACCGATGGAGTGATTGGAAAAAGCGTTAGTTTTTTCAAACGACCTTCTGATTGATAAAGAAAAAATGGGTTTAATCGACTGTAAACATTGTAAATAGAGAAAATCCAAGTTCTAGTGTTATTTCGTTTTGTTGTTTTAGATGTTTGGTAGTTCAAATCCAGTCTATGGTACAAGGGAAGCCTATAATTATTTCTCTCGATGACCAGTTCTTGATTGACAAAGTCATTCAAATAAGAACCCGATTGAAACCTTGGCGTAAGACTATAATTGGGAGGTAGAAGTCCTTGGTAGCTATTTACTGGAATGGTGGCCAAATTGCCACTTGCCAAAACGAACACCATCGAAAAAGATTTTTGAGGTCTTATGTTGTAGTTGGCGTAAACACTTATATCGTGCCTTCTATCGTATTTGAATGGAAATTTTTTTCCTTCATTTATTTCTGCAAATTTCCTGTCGGTGTAAGACAGTGTATACCCAACCCAACCCGTAACTATACCCTTCTTTTTGTTTACAAAAAATTCAGCTCCATAAGACGAACCTTCACCATAGATGACTTTGTCTTCCCAATTTTTTGATCCAAAAAGATAATTTGCCCCGTCTCTATATTCTAACAGGTTGGACATAGTTTTGTAGTATACCTCTACACTTGCTTCCAGGTTCCTGTCAGTCATCCTGTGACTTAATCCCAGTGCATATTGAACGGATGTTTCAGGCGCTGTTTTATTAGTTGACGGCACCCATAGGTCTGTTGGAAATCCAATAGATGAATTAGTCAGTAAATGAAGAAATTGCCCCATCCTATTGAAGGAGGCTTTCATTGATGTTGCCTTGCTAAGCAGGTAAGTAAGAGAAACGCGAGGTTGTAGGATAGAATAATTCTTCTTCTGCACTGCATAGACAGCCTCCCTGAGGCCAACATTTAAAAACAGGTTTGGATTTAATTTTAAATCCTGTTCAATGTAAAGCTCGAAATTCAGCGATTTTTCCTGAAATTCTTTATTTAACACGGTGTCAATATTGGAACCAGTTATTTGCTGCACTTCGGGGGCAAATCCTAAAAACGACAACTTACTTCCAAATCGGATTTTTGATTTCGAGCCACCGTCATACTCAAAATCAGCTTGAATAGAACGGTCTGTTATTTTTGATTTAACGCCACGATATTGTCTTATCAAATCAGATATCGTCTTTGACTCTTGAATAAAGTTATAATTACTTTGGTACCCAAGAAATGTTCCAAAAACTCTGGGGTTAAAAATCTTATTCCACCGAACCAAATAAGCTGCGTTTCCCCAGCGAAACGAATACTCTGACTTTTCACTTCCTGATTTAAATCTGCTGTAAAACTTATCACGGCCAGTATAGACACCAAATGTTATTTTATTGCCTGCATTGATCGTATGATTGTACTTGAAATTGAAATCATAAAAAGAATAAGCTGTTTTTTGATCACCCGGAAACAGAACTGCTGAAAATGCATCTAGCCAAGCTCTCCTTATAGAGATAATATAAGAAGACACATTTTTCTTAACAGGCCCTTCCAACGTATATCTTCCAGCTAATGGGCTTACTGAAAAAGTGCCTTGTGTAGTTTTTGCGTTACCTTCTTTTAAAGAAATGTCCAATACCGAAGAGAGTCTATTGCCGTAACGTGCTGGCACACCTCCTTTATATAAAACAACATCTTTTACGGCATCTGTATTGAATGTTGATAAGAAACCAAAAAGATGATTCACATTGTAAACAGGCGCACCGTCTAACAATATAAGGTTTTGATCGGGGGTACCTCCTCGTATATAAATGCCAGCAAATCCTTCATTACCACTTTTTACTCCGGGCAATAATTGCAATGTTTTTAACGCATCGGATTCTCCCAGCAGCATTGTAGATTTTCGTATCACTTGGGCTGGAATTCGATGAACACTCATTTGAGTTGAACTCACAATGTCATTTTCATCATCCGGAGTAACCGTTAATTCCTGCAAAATGTTGCTGAACTTTAATTCTATGTCAAGTCTGGTATTCTTAGTCAAGGCAATTCTTGCGAATTCCTTTTCATAACCCAGTGTAATAAACTCTACCACTATCGAGTCGATCGGTAAATTAATTGTGTAGTATCCATACTCGTTTGTTATTGTTCCTTTTTTAAGTGAAGAAATAGAAATATTAGCTCCTACAATTTTTTCGCCAGAATCTGAATCTGAAACATATCCACTAAGTGTGTATTGCTGCGCAAGACTACTGGACAAGGTCAACAAAATAAGTACCAGCCATAAGCTTAACTTAACATGTAACATCTCAGTTGCATTTAAATTTGTCTACTCGCTGGCTCTTTGCGCTGTATGACGCGATAATCCCCGCGCCATTCTTGACATTGGAAAAAATTTTTACCGGGCCAGAAAAGGGAAGCGGTGTTCCAAGAAACTCATTATTAACAAAATCCTGCATAGTTGATTTCAAATATTTATCATAGGCAGGGCTACAATTATAGACGTTAACAGACAGAGCCTGCTCTTTAATGAGGTTGGAAAGAACATCATACCTGAAGAGTCTGCTACTTTGATTGTTTATACCAATACCACCAATAACTTCAATATTTACAAGTGGGGAATTGCCAAATGCGTCACTCAGTCTTAAATAAAACGCATATTCGCTGAACCCATTGAAATTATCAAATGTGGCATTGAAGTCATCTAATGAAGGTGAATTGGAATCAATATAAGAGAATTTTGTGGTGACTAATTTTGTGGTATCATTACCTCGATAATCATAATTATAATCTTGAGAAATAAATTCGACCCACGGATGAAATTGATTTTCATTTAGGTTATACAACTCTACATATACGGTTACATCATAAAGTGTTAAAGCCTTTTGACTTATTGTCTTACCAAAACAGACACTGAACTCAGGACGCACAGGCACAGTATCTTCTGCTTCAATGTCTAATTTAATATCTGGCCCTGAAATGAGTATTTTGTAGGTGTATGTCTCTTTAGGTTTTCTATTTGATAAATAGTTACCATTGTCTTCGTAGAAGAGTGTATCAATTATTACACCATTTTCGAATAACTTAATAGTCGCATTTTCAATTACCTCAAATGGTTGGCTATCTTCTAACGGTCTGGTTCGTGTCAACTGAACTTTTATAAGGCTATCCGGATTTAAAATACTGTTGACTACAATCTGTGGCTCACCTTCAGGTAATGGTAAGTCTGAATCGACAATGCAGGATGAAAGGAGGCTTGAAGAAAAACCTAATGCTAGTATAAATTGCAATCTCATTTAATGTGGAACGAAATAAAGCACGAAGATATTATAAAGGGGCTACCATTTAGTAGCCCCTTTATAATATTCAATTTGATTATCTTTATTCGGTATCTAAGCGCCACAATCCTTAGCTTAGATTGAGCAAGTGGTGCCGTCTCTTCCATAAAATGTAAGAGATCCATAAAAAGATATGATCGTAGGCCCAGTATTCCACCAACCGCTATTAAAAAAATCGGCTGCAATGGACGAAGTTTGACTTCCTCCTGAATCAAGATCAACTGCAATTGAACCACTGCCAAGGGGGCTTACATATTCTACATTACCAACTATTCTTAACTGTGCTGTATTTTTATTACCCCATCTACCAAGTCTTCTTTCTTGATTAGTCGCTCCATATCCTGCTACAGTTTTGTAAACAATATATCCTGGATATGGTGTTTGTCCAAAAACATCAACCATTACATACTCTGTAGAAAGTATTCTCCCTTGCACTCTCTGGCCTCCACCTGTTGTATAACCCTCACAATTTGCGGCTCCACTAAATGCTGTCTTTAAGTTTCTTCCCGATGTATTAGAAATATTCTTCTGAGTAATATTTATTACAGAGATATTATTCTCTTTATTACTTTCAGTAAAAGATTCAAGCAATTTGATCTTATTTACATCACCATCCCGTATTTCTTTGATGCTTTTACTGCGATATTCGTAAATTGAAGAACCAATCTTGATCACACCAAATTTATTCACTAAAAAGGGGAGTGTGTTTTCGTGAGGTGGCAAGTTGACGCGCATATCGTCATCACTTTCAAAAAGAAGGGCTTCCTGATTTTGCAAAACAAAAACTGAATGACCTTTCGGATTCCCTCCATTTTCAAAAAAAATCTCGTCCTCATGTAGTGCTCTGTTATGGATCGACCTCATAGAAATGAAACCACCTAATGATTTCTCCCATGCATCTAATTCCTCTGTAGATTTACCCTTTAACTGTTTAACCATCTGGTCGTAAGCAGTTTGATCGCGAAACTCGAGAAATCCATCTCGAAAGTTGACTAAATCATTTTTATCGTTCTTAAAACTGACTTCTTCATTGCAAGAAAAGGCGCCTAAAAAGATTAAGAGCACCATGATTCTTGGATATAAACTTTTCATTTTTTTGGGGTTTTGGTTGAAAAAAGTTTTTTCGATTCGGGGAATCTTACCTCAAACATATCCCAAGTCAGTCCCGCCAGTTGAGACTCTGAAAAATATTTTGTTTCTGTATCTCTACCCCCCCCCTCATTATTTTTCTTAACTCGTTGCCGGAGAGTGGAAGAAAACCAATAAACAAACTGCCTTCCGTAACGTATTCATATCTGTTTTCCTTTTTATTGTGATGGAGTGGTGCTTTAAACTCTTCTCGCATGTGCTCAATCAGTCTAAAGAAGGTGCTTCGGGATATGCCTAATTTATTTGCATAGTCACAGGCATTACCTTTCAGTTTCCTTTTTATCAGACCATCAAGGGCAAGCATCAACCTTATCTTTTCATCCAGGGTCATGACTATTTTGTTAAAAATGAGACAATGGAGAGAGCAATTTTCTCATTTAGACACTGGCTGTCAACATAGAACTAGAAGATGGTAGCTCCCAGCTAGAATGTGGTAGGGTTTGAGAAGAATTCGGTTGGATACGTTTGATCCATTTTAACCCGTTCCGTAGAGCCGAGCAAAGGAAAAGTCTTACTTTTTCAGAACTTGTTGCGGGGCAGACTTGACTAACTTTATTAGGCGGAGTGTGGAGTTGGTCGGTTAGTCTTTTGTATTCAAAAGTTTTGGATCGCGCTCTTCCAACAGAGGGGCGTGATTTTTATTTAGCAATACCTCATACTCTTCAATAAATTTTTCCGTCAAGGGATCTGAAAATTCAAAGTAGCTGGTGAACCATGACATGACCGATTCAATTTCTTTTGGATCTGTAATCTTATAAAAAATCTCATCGTTGTCTTTCAGACCTCCAAGCGTACAGGTGCCAGAACCCACAAAGGCTACCGACTTACGATATGGCAAATCAAAAACATAAACGTTCGCATGGAGAATATTTCTGGAATAGAAATTCAGATTTATTCTTCCTTGATAATTCTTCCATATTCGCTTGAGCACCTCAAGAGATGTTTTGCCGTTCATTCCTGTTACAAGATCCATTTTGGTTTTTGTTGGAATTCGGCTTCTTATAAAGTCAAATCCCTCTTCCGAAAATTCAGCGGTGGCGATATAACAATGTTCGGCTTGCTGCAGCAACTTGTCATTTATAAGTGGTGCTGCCAGTTTTTTGATGATCATTTGAGGAGAGAGGGTACGACTAGCTTAGCCATGTAAGCCAATCAAAAAGTAAAAGATTGATTAAGCAGCGGAGAAAAAAGGTTAGATGTATTTTTTGCCGAAAGCTTGTATTCTTTTCCAATCAGCTGATATACTATACTCTCTTTTGAGGTTGGGTCAATGATCCAATACTCTTTAACCCCAAATTTTTCATAGAGGTCTTTCTTGGTGACTAGGTCATGTTTGTTGTTGCTGGGAGAAAGAATTTCAACCAACAGATCTGGCGTCCCCAAATAAGGCACATTGTCCAATGGCTGGGCTGGATTGTTCTTTGAAATAAAAATGATATCAGGCTGAACCGCGTTCGCACTTTTATCCAAATAGATATCCAGAGGGGCGTCAAAGACTTCACCCAGATCATTCCCTTCCACAAAATCAGATAATTTTATCAATAATTTTCTGCTGATTCTTTGATGAAGGTTTGTGGGTGTTGGAGACATATAAATTTGTCCGTTAATTAATTCCGCTAATGTTCCCTCCGGAAGCATTTTGAATACTTCCATGATGGTGCGCGGAGGAGAGATGATATCCACATTCATAAGTTTAAAGTTACAAAATATTTTTTGCCTAATTTCGTTTACTGTTTGTATGAAAAAACTGCTTTCTATCATTTGTCTATTAGGTCCCGCTCTTCTTTTGGCGCAAGGTGTTGAACCTCGCATTCAGGAAGGGCAGTTTACATTTGATACCGACAAGCCGTTTAGTTTATTGGAATTGGATGAGAAAATTGAAGAACCTATCTATTCCAAAAAAAAGAAGCCTAAGAAGAAAGTTTTTTATGGCATAAAAACAAAAAAAGGATTTACTCGCAAGGGATACGGAGAGAGAATTACTGTTGAACTTTTTTATTATCTGAAAAAATCGGAAAAGCCCAGCAGCTTTGCACGCGATATTTATTGGTACGATTTCACGCGTAGAGAAATCAGAAGGACTTCTACGTTCGATCCTTCAAAAGGTGAGCTACTTCATGGACCCTATAAGAGAATGCAAGGTGATATACTGTTGGAAGAAGGCATTTATTACAAAGGGACTAAGCACGGTCGCTGGATGAAGTACGACCGTCAGGATTTAGTGGAGGATAAAGAAAAGTACTACAAAGGCTGGCCGAAGGAATCATTGGTTACATATTATGATCCCAATGAGCGCAAAAAAGTAAAGGAGATTATCCCTATTGAATACGGTGAACGCGAAGGCTATTATTATCTGCTTCACGAAAACGGGACTGTGGCTGTGCAGGGAGAATACAAATGGGATCAGAAAGTGAATGACTGGATTGAAAACTACCCTAATGGTAAGCGCAAAAAAATTGTTAGTTATCCTAAAGAACCCTTCGATAAAGAATTGAAACCTTTCGTACGCAGAGAGTGGAATGAAAAGGGAAAAGAACTTTATTCAGTCAGATGATTCAAATTTTTCTTGTCTCCGCATTTTGAACGTTGAATCTTGAATTAGTAAAAAGCATCTTCAATGTGTTTGATCTCTTGTTCGCCATCAATACTTCTGATCGCCACAATATCATAACGAACATTTCCTCGCCAATCAATTTGATAGGTGTATTCTTCGGCACCCGCCAAAATGTTTTTTACTTTTTTGTAATCCACAAAGTCTTCCGGATAACCAAAAGCATCTGACGTACGAAACTTCACTTCTACAAAAACCAACCAGTTCGTTTTCCTGACAATCAAATCAATCTCGGATCGCTTGTGCCTGTAATTTCGTTCTATTATCTCATAGCCTTTCTCAACTAAAAATTTAGCAGCCAGTTCCTCTCCTTCCTTACCCTTTTTGATTTTATCACTCATAGGAATGTTCTACCTTGCGTCTTTAAAAATTACTCCGCACAAGATATTTAAATTAGAAGAATGAAGAAACTGATTGAAGGATTTACACTGCACCTCGCCCACGCACTTAAGATTGGGCAATCAGTAGACCTCGTTAGGCCCGGCAGTGATATTCGTAATATATTGATTACCGGTATGGGTGGATCGGGGATCGGTGCGAACCTTGTGGAGTCACTTACGTTTGGCCGAGTGCCTATTCCTATCACGGTTTCAAAAGGGTATAACATTCCTCAATTTGTTAGTCCGCATACACTTTTTATTGCTTGTTCTTTTAGCGGGAATAGTGAAGAAACGCTTTCCACTATTCAAAAGGCCATGCTGAAACGCGCACATATTATTTGCATTACTTCTGGCGGAAAGATGCTGGAGGTGGCTAAGGAATATAACTTATTTTACATCCAGATTCCTGGAACAGCTAAAAGTCCGCGAGCCATGCTGGGCTATATGATGGTGTCTTTACTGTATGCCTTGTACCATACCAATTTGATTGGTGCCGCTTTTATTAAGGAAACAGAAAATTCAATTGAATATCTCGACCGCGGGGAAAAAGCCATTCAAGCAGAGGCAGAACTCATCGCCAAAAAGCTAAAAGGGAAGCTACCCATCATCTATTGCGATGGACGATTACATGCGATGGCCGTACGCTTTCAAAATCAGTTGAATGAAAACGCCAAGCAGATGGCACATGTCAATACCTTTCCGGAATTGAATCATAATGAAATTGAAGGCTGGCGTTTCCCTGAGAATATTTTACAACAAGCTCAGGTGATTTATTTGTATTCGGATCATGATCACGAGCGTGTTGAAAAGCGAATGGAGATTTGTCGCGAGCATTTCGAAAAACGATCGAATCCTATCATTGACATTGTGGCTGAAGGTGCCTCTCTGCTCGAACAATACTATTACCTGATCCATCTTACGGATTGGATTTCTTATTACCTCGCCAAAGAAAATCAGGTAGATCCGGATCAGGAGGAAGCGGTGGATCATGTGAAAGAAGAGTTGTCGAAGCTTAAGTAGCGAAAATAGTGTTTTGATTTTTTAGGTCTTTTATGGTTAACTTAGCGTGATGGATTGGAGAGGAAAAATTGTATCCGATAAAAATGTGTTGGCAGGGAAGCCTACTGTTAAGGGGACACGCCTTTCTGTAGAGTTTTTATTAGGCTTGTTTGCTAATGGCTGGCAGGAAGAAGATGTTTTAAAAAACTATCCGACATTAAAAAAAGAAGATATACTAGCTGCGTTTGCCTTTGCCCAAGACGGATTAAAAGAAGGACTGATCTTTGAATCCAAACTCTCTTCATGATAAAACTCCTTGCTGATGAAAACTTTCCACTCGCAAGTGTTGAAATTCTAGAAAAGGAAAAGTACAATATTCTAAGTATTTCAAAATCACATTGGGGTATCTCAGATATCGAAATAATAAAATTATCTAACCAAGAGCAGCGACTCATTCTTACTTTCGACAGAGACTTTGGTCAATTGATCTTCAAAGATGGTTTGATACCCGAATATGGCGTTTTCTATTTCAGGCTACAAAAATTTAATCCCTCTCAGCCTGCTCAAATTGTTTTAGATCTTCTCTCTAAACCTGATTTTGAAATAAGCGGGATCATTACTGTAATTGAGGATAGCTTTGTCAGACAAAAAAAATTTTGAATACGATTCTTAATAAAAATACCCAATTCATAGATCTAGGACTGATTGATTACAAACAAGCCTGGGACTATCAGACTGAACTTTTCAATAAGATTTTAGCTGTCAAAGCAGAAAACAGAAGTCTTGCGAACAACGAACAACAAACAACAAACAACTATTTAATTTTCTGTGAACACCCACACGTTTACACGCTCGGCAAAAGTGGAGATGAAAAAAATCTGTTAGTAAAAAAAGAAGACCTTCACAGCATTGACGCAACCTACTATCCTATCAATCGCGGAGGAGACATTACCTATCACGGGCCAGGTCAAATTGTGGTATATCCCATTCTCGATCTTGAGAATTTCTTTACCGACATCCATCAATATATGCGCCTGCTAGAGGAGGCGGTCATTCTTACATTAAAAGACTTTAATGTCGTCTCAGGAAGGGTAAAAGGATTGACAGGAGTTTGGCTAGATGGAGATAACGAAAGGGCGAGAAAGATTTGTGCGCTAGGTGTAAAGATGAGTCGCTGGGTTTCACTGCACGGATTGGCGTTTAACGTAAATGCCGATTTGAATTATTTCAAACACATAGTGCCTTGTGGGATTGATGATAAAGAAGTTACCTCGTTGGAAAAAGAGTTGGGGAAAATTCAGGATATTGAAAAGGTGAAACTGGTTTTGAAAGAAAAACTGATCTCACTTTTCGGAATGATATTAAAAAATGAGTCGCGGCCTTTAGCCTAACTCGCTGAGGGCCTTCACGAAAACATCTAGTTCTTTTGGCGTGGTGTAAATATTTGGTGTGATGCGGCAGCCATGTACATTGGCTCCATCGATGGCCACCGTCCATATTTTGTATTTATCAAGAAGTGTCTTGGCCAAATCCCCTGGCTTCATTCCCTGAACTCCTACATTAGCAATACCACACGAACGTGTCGCGTCAGCAGGTGTATTTAGAAGGATGTGCTTCATCGGTCTTACTTTGCTGGTCCAATAATTTTGCAAGTATCGCAAGCGAGTTTCTTTTCTTTCAGGGCCAATCGTTTGATAGTATTCTATTGCATTGCTAATGGCAAGGTCAGTGCTCACTGGATGTGTACCAATATGGTTTAATCTCAGCACATCATCTTCTTTCCTTCCTTCATCACCAAACAAAGGCCAGATCTTTCCAATATTTTCTTTCTTCACGTAAAGAAAACCCGCACCTAACGGAACACTCAACCATTTATGTAGGCTCGTTCCATAATAATCACAGTTCAAATCTGAGATAGAATACTTGATATGAGCAAATGCATGAGCACCATCTACCAGTACTTGCACTCCTTTGCTATGGGCCATATCACAAATTTTCCTTATGGGAAGAATCTGCCCAGTGATATTGATCATATGGCACACCATTATCAAACTGGTTTTGGGTGTGATGGCATTGGCATACAAATTCACAATCTCCTCATCGGAAGCGGGATGATTGGGAACAGAAATAGTTTTATTCACCACACCATATCGGCTTGAAACCTGCTTGAACATATCGAGCATGGAGCCGTAGTCTTGCTCCGCCATCACAGCTTCATCGCCTGCTTTCCAATCAAAGCCTCCAATCACCATGTCGAGCGATTCCGTGGTGTTTCTTGTAATGATGAGTTCATCCGCTGAGCATCCTGCCACCTCGGCCAATTTAGATGCCATTTTCTTTTTATTCTCCCACTGCACGGTGCGCATATAGAAAGAACCCTGGTAATTCACCTCGCGAATATGGTTGATGTAGTTCTCGAGCGTTTCCTGTGGAAGGAAACAATAGTATCCGTTTTCTAAATTGATATAATCAGGTTTTAAAAGATAACCTTTTCGGACGCCCTCCCAAAACATTTCGTCTTCTGCCAATTCAATAGCCGAGTGATTCTTATGTTGCTCTATCCAATTGCTGAGCGATTCAAATGGGGCAAGGCCGGCTAGACCAAGTGCAGCGGCACTTTTAATGAAGGTTCTCTTATCCATGCCTCAAGTTAAGCAAACCTTGAAAATTTTGTTGGTTCAAATGCTAAAACGTAAAATCTATTTAGCGAAAAGTGTGTTTATTTAAAGTATCAAAAAATCAGACTTAACTTTATACCGAAATAATTAAATGAAGAAAGACATCGAAATTCCCGAAGTGAATAATGTGACACTGGCTGTGGTGCGGGAAAAAAACATACTCAATCAAGATGAATGGAAAGTTTATTTAATCAATAAGAACGACTTCCCTATTGAAACGACAATGGTGGTAAGCAAAGGCTATGGCGAAAAGGAAGGTGAACAACAAAAGACCTCTACCCTCAGGCACTTTTTAGAAACTGTCCCGGCACACAGCTCAGCTTTGATTGAGCCTATCGAATCCAATGTTTTTCATTTGAACAATGAGTATTGGGTGAGTTACTACATTGGCCGTCAGATTCACGATAAGCGCTTTGTTTTTGTACC
>JANOQK010000406.1:0-1556 GCA_031414855.1 Bacteroidia bacterium
ACTTCACCTCCTCTTCGCGCACAAAATTTAAGATTCCGCCCAAAAATTTCCCATTCAGAGACTTCAAATATCGGATAGACTCTTTGTCCTTCAACATCAAAGTACTTTGAGCTGAGAAGACTGAAATAATACCATCGGCAAATTGCGTAAGTTCTTTGGTGTCCGAATAATCATTCAAAGACGGCCCTTCCATTAATACGTAGTCATACTTGACCCGCAGTGAATCAACAAGAGCAGTAAAACTTTTTCCTGCAAACATTTCAGATGGCGACTCCAGTCCTCTTCGGCTAGCGATAATGTCAACATTTTTATCGGAGGTCGGGAAAATGATATTCCTTGACGTTTCGTTGTCATCCGTAGTTGCATCCACATTTATGTTTGCGTCATTGAGCAGTTTATATTCAGATTGTTTTTGAAGCATCCGATTACCAACAATAAGTTGCGAGAGCGAATTGTTTCTGAAATTTGTATCCATCAAGAGTACTCGTTTACCCAACAAACTAAGGGATTGTGCCAAGGATTTAATGAAAAAACTCTTTCCGTCTCCTTTATTCGGGCTGGAGATCAAAATCACCTGACTCCTGGAATTCTCGATGTTGAATCTTATCTTCCGAAGCAGATTTATCATGTGTTCGGCTTCCTTGCCTTCTTTATCCTTTCCAACCTTATAGAAAAAATCAGCACCCTTAGCTGAGAGGTAACTCAAATAACCTAGAAGTTTAATCTTTGTAATCCTTTCAAACTTATCCGGGGTCTTTAATCGATAATCAAAAAACTCCATCATGACAATAAACCCAATACACATAAAAAAGGACCCAATTCCCGATATGGCAATAAGTATCAATCTCTTGGATGGCTCTGGCTTTGGATTGGGTTGACCAGTTATCATCAGCTTACTATTGCCGTTTATTAACGACTTACTCTTTGCCTCATTTAATTTATCTACATAATTAGTATAGTCTTTAAAGGCATTTTCACGCTCGCGCTCAAGTGATGTAATCGTGTATTCCTTCGATCCAATTGTAGAGACATTACCTTTTAGTGCATTTACTTTTCCTTTTATTGATTCAAGGTTTGAATTTGCAATCGCTATTTCAAGCTCTAAATCTTCCTTTTCTATTTTAAGATCGGAAAGCGACTTGGGTTTTTTATCGGGCTTTGAACTAGCAGCATCAAGCTTCTTCATTTCTAATTGCAGCTGATTGCGAAGATCACCGATTAGGGTCTCCAAATCTTTATCCGTTGATCCGCCCTCCGTATATATTTTATTCAATTCATTTATCTTTTCCCGAATCTCTATCAATTTTGAATTGTTGGATTGCTCTCCCGCGGCTAAAAGGGTTGCGATTTTCGAATCAATACTCTTCAATGAAATTTTTAGCCCTGACAACTTATTCTCTTCCTCCTGATATTTGATTTCATAGTCAGTCAACTGAGCAAGTTTAGAATCGCTTTCCTTATTGTAGTTAAAAACCTGACTGGAATTTTTGAAGTCATTCAGTTGACGGGTTATATCATCCAGTTCTTTCTTTTTCTTTTCTACCTCATTTGCAAAG
>JANOQK010000407.1:0-2591 GCA_031414855.1 Bacteroidia bacterium
GCCCGAAAATAACTACCCCAAACTCCACAATGCTACATGGCCTGGTATTGTTGGTAAAGGTCCGGATTCGGAACCAGTTATTCCGTTTGATACGTTGCTTGAAATGACCGCTGCCGCGGAAATCAACGGTGTTAAATTCGATGGTGTTGACCTTGGTCTTTTTGGCCCCCATATTGATCTTGCCACCTACACGGATGATGATATCAAAAAATTGGCTGATAAGCTCAAAGGCTTAAGGTTAAATGTCGGTAGCCTTGTTGCACCTATTTGGGGCGGTCCTGCAATGGGCAGCAAAGAAGAGCGCGCTGTCTTTGTCGATATGGTTCGGAAATCCTGTCATTTCGGAAAGCGCTTGCGCGAGTTGGGTGTGCGACCTCATGGAGTTGTGAGGATTGATTCTGCCAGCTCTCCAACAAACTGGTCTGTAGATCCTGTAGCTAATACTAAATTGATTGCACAGACTTTTCGCGAAGCGTGTGATGTTGCAGCTGGTTATGGTGAAAAACTTGCGGCTGAGGGAGAGATATGCTGGGGAGGTATGCATAGTTGGAAAACTATGGTGGATACTTTGGAAGCAGTCGATCGTCCCAACATAGGCTTTCAGGCTGACATGGCTCACACGCTTTTGTATTTATTAAGCGACAATCGTCCAGAAGATAGGATACTCCCTCAAGACTTTAAGTGGAGTGACAGGAAGGCACTAACCGAGGGACTAAAAACCGTTACCAAAGCGCTTCGCCCCTGGACCCTTGATTTTCATGTGGCTCAAAATGATGGCACCGTATTCGGTTCGGGCTCACATGATAAAACAGGTAGACACTGTCAGGCAACAGATCCTAATGGAAAACTTGACATTGCCAACGATGCAGGATTTTGGCTGCGAGATGAGACAGGAAAACTCACCAAAGCCTTTAAACATATTTGTTGGGATGGATGTATGTTTCCTAATGAAGTGATGATGAAGCAACAAACATGGAATGATATTCTGGCCACCATGATAAAAGTTCGTGAGTTACATGGCTGGGTTGAATGAATAGTATTTAGTAGTGAGTCTTGAGTAGTGAGTAATGAGTCTGGAGTAGTCATTGGCAACTCAGGACTTAAGACTAATGACTAAATTTTAGAATCAAAGGATTAAACAACGCTAAGACTATGAATACTAAAAAGGAACTAAGGATAGGTTTGATAGGCAGTGGCTTTATGGCTCGCACGCATACCAACGCTTATAAGCGCGTAGGTGATTTTTTCCCAGAGTTAAATTACCGCCCCGTATTAAAAGCAGTGTGTTCGCGAAACCCAGAAAAAGTAAAGGCTTTTGCTGAACAATGGGGCTATGAATCAACAGAAACCGATTGGAAGGTTCTTATCGCACGCGATGATATTGATGCAATAGACATCTGCGCGTCAAATGATGTTCATGCTGAGATTGCTATAGCTGCGGCTGCAAAAGGCAAAATGATTTTGTGTGAAAAACCACTTTCGCGCACACTTGCCGAAGGTAAACAAATGGTTGATGCAATTGAAAAAAGTGGAGTAAAGAATACAGTTTGGTACAACTACAGACGTGTGCCTGCTGTAACCTTAGCAAAGCAAATTATTGATTCAGGAAAACTTGGTAAGATCTTTCATTATCGCGCTAACTTTCTTCAGGATTGGACGATTAGCCCAGAATTGCCACAGGGTGGTGAAGGCTTGTGGAGATTAGATGTTGAGGCAGCTGGATCAGGAGTGACGGGTGATCTACTTGCTCATTGTATTGATGCGGCCATGTGGCATAACGGCCCGATCAAAGATGTATCGGCTGTTACCGAAACATTTATCAAAGAACGAATGCATCAGGCCACTGGAAAGATGCAGAAGGTAGGTATTGACGATGCATGTATTTTCCATTGTCATTTTGAAAATGGAGCGTTGGGTTTGTTTGAATCAACACGCTACGCACGAGGACATAAGGCCGAATACACATTTGAAATAAACGGAGAACATGCATCTATTCGTTGGAATTTGCACGACATGAATCGGCTGGACTATTACGATCATTCCGATGACTCAATTGTCAGAGGATGGCGCTCAATATTGGTTACGGATGGAGATCAACCTTATATGAAAAGATGGTGGGTTCCTGGCCTTATCATTGGCTACGAGCACACCTTTGTTCACCAGTTTGCGGATTTCCTTGAAAGCCTAGAGACGGGCAAGCCATGTTCACCTACCTTTAAAGACGCGCTGGAAACCCAGAAGGTATGTGAAGCTGTAATAGAATCCGCAAAATCCAGAAGTTGGATGGATACCGGAGCAAAAAGTTTTTAGTAGTGATTAATGAAAAAACTTATCGTACTAACCGGTGCTGGCATTAGTGCGGAAAGCGGCATTGCTACATTTCGCGATTCAGGTGGATTATGGGAGGGCCACAAAGTGGAAGACGTGGCAACTCCGGAAGGTTGGCGGAGGAATCCGGAACTGGTATTGGATTTTTATAATCAGAGGAGGAAGAAAGCCCTCGAAGTAAAGCCGAATAAGGGTCATGAGATTTTAGCAGAGCTTGAAAAAAATTTCCAGGTAACAGTCATTACTCAAAATGTCGATAACCT
>JANOQK010000408.1:0-8567 GCA_031414855.1 Bacteroidia bacterium
TTTCAACCAAACTAATAGATGGACAAAAGCGACCGTCTTAAAACAAATTGGCAAGCTTAAAATTGCGGATTTTGGGCTTGATCTGATTGCGCAGATCTTCAATCCGGATAAGTTGATAAAGGAGGTCGCTGCATGGGCTCTTTATGAAATTAATAAGAAATCGTACCATATTAATGCCGAGCGCCTTGGTGAAGACACCAAAAGAGAATTGGATCGCGTAATAGCAGCCGAGAAAAGTGAATTGCATTTAATGACAATTGATAAAGTATTTTTCTTTCAAGAGTTAAAGTTCTTTGAGGGTATTCCAGGATTAAGTCTTTCTTTCCTGGCAGATATTTCTGATGAAGTAAATCTTAAAGAAGGCCAGTCGCTCATTACTGATGAAAAGAAAAACAACAACTTCTACATTGTTTACAAAGGCACAGTCGATTATTTTGAGAAGGGTCAGTTGGCAAATCAATATAGCCAAGGTCAATTTATAGGTGAGATGGTTGCCGCGCATGGTTTTGTTAATTCGAATATCCTTGTTGCTAAAGAGGAAACGGCTTTGCTTAGGATAAATAAGGATCTATTCTATGAGCTATTGGCCGACAATGTGAAGCTAGCGGACAGGGTATTGGAATATATTTGAAAATACCTTAGATTTCAAGGATTTTTTAAACTGTGGGGCAGCGCATGCAAGCGCTTTTGGAGTTTTTTTTAACTTTAGTATAGTATCCGGGATTCGCAAAATCTTGGTTTCTTTGTTAAATTTCATGTTTGATCTCAATAGAGATGGTCAATTATTCGGTTAAGGTTGAGTCTTTGAATGAAGAATCACCAGACGAGCTTTTGTCTGGCGAAGGAGTGGGCTTAAACCCATTTCCTGGACTTCGTCCGTTCTCTTTGGAGGAATGTCACCTTTTCTTTGGACGTGAGGGGCAGGTGGATGAGATTTTAATGAAGCTTTCCCAAAACCGATCCATTACAGTGATGGGTTATTCGGGCAGCGGTAAATCCAGCTTAATGTATTGCGGCTTGGTTCCTGTGTTGTACGGAGGTTTCATGACGCATACTAGCCCGTATTGGCAAGTAGTTACAACAAGGCCCGGAAATTCACCTATATCAAACTTGACAAACTCGATCACGGAGCAGTTGATCAAGGATAATCAAATTGAGGAAAAGGATAGGAATATTTACCGATCGATCATCGGCTCTGTTTTGAGAAGCGGGCCGGATGGATTGATTGAAGTTTCAAAATTCTTGCAAACAAAAGCGGGGGAAAATGTTTTTATTTCAATAGACCAATTTGAAGAGCTTTTCCGATATAAGGACTCCAAAAATGATGAGTTTACAAACGAAGCAACAGCTTATGTAAATCTTATTTTGTCTGCTGTTAATCAAACACGAGTTCCGATTTACATGGCCATTAACATGCGATCGGATTTTATCGGAGATTGTGCAGCCTTCCCAGGGCTTACTCAGATGATCAACACCAGTAACTATTTGGTGCCGCAGATGACGCGTGAGCAGAAAAGGATGGCTATAGAAGGCCCTGTTGCCGTAGGTGGAGGTAAAATTTCACAACGTCTTGTAAAAAGACTGTTGAGTGATATTGGTGACAATCAGGATCAACTCCCCATCATGCAGCATGCGCTCATGCGCACATGGGATTATTGGATCGCAAACCGCGAAGAGGGCGAGCCAATGGATATCCGTCATTATAATTCTATCGGCAAGATTTCCCAGGCATTATCGCTTCATGCCAACGAAGCGTATGATGAACTTTCATCCCGGGAGAAAGAGATTGCAGAAATTCTTTTTAAGAACACGACCGAGAAGAATCAGGAAAATCAGGGAATGAGGAGACCTGTAAAGGTGAGTGTAGTTGCTGAACTGGCGGATGCCAGTGAAAAAGAGGTGGTGAGTGTAGTTGATCATTTCCGTAGGTCTGGAAGATCATTTCTTATGCCAGGGCCAAACATTCCACTTGGTTCAGATTCCAGTGTAGAACTCTCGCACGAGAGTATGATGAGGATTTGGAATCGCCTTTCGGGATGGGTGGACGAAGAATATGAATCCGCGGGCACATACAAACGAATCTCGGAGGCCGCAGCCATGTACCAGATTGGAAAGACTGGTTTGTGGAGGCCACCTGATCTTCAACTTGCCCTGAACTGGCAGAAAAAGCAAAAGCCAACCCGCACCTGGGCACAGCGATATGACATCGCTTTTGAAAGAGCCATTGTCTTTTTGGATACCAGCCGCATTACCTATGAGGCCGAACTCAAGAACCAGGAAATGCTGCAGCGGAGAAGGCTGCGTAGAGCACGAGTGGTATCGATTATTTTGGCGTCTGCTTTTATCGTTGCCTTGTTCCTGTTCTTTTATGGATTGACGCAACAAATTAAGGCCGAGCAGCAAGCCGTAAAAGCTACACAACAAGAAAAACTTGCTGTGATAGCCAAGAATCAGGCAGATAGCGCAAGGATAGTAGCCGTTGAGCAAACTGACCTTGCGAATAAGCAATTGGCAGAAAACAAGAAACTTACTAACAAGCTTTCGATTGCATTGGTGCAAGCGCAAATAGCAAGGGACTCTGCTAAATTTCAGTTCCAAGAAGCACTTAAACAAAAAGAAAGAGCCGAAACTCAAACACAGATAGCCGAGACAGCCACAGTAGGATTTAAGACCCAATATGACAGAGCAGAAAAAGCGTATGAAAATGCCAACCGGCTATTATATCTCTCTGTTGCTCAGTCTCTGGAAGCCAAAGCAGAAACAATGGACGACAAAGAACTGGCTGGATTGCTTTCTATGCAAGGCTATTTGTTCCACACAAAATATGCTGGCAAGAAGTATGACCCTTATGTTTTCAGGGGACTTTATTCTGCGTTAACCAAACTGTCCGGATTGAACTACAATGCAATAAAAGTTCCTGGAGGATTGAAGAACAAAATGTTTGCGGTGGCGGTATCGAAATCCAGCAGTACTTTTTATACAACAGGAAATGATGGGTTTATTGTGAAAGGAGATTATGCTAAACTGACCACTCAAGCAGGTAGCATAGGATCAAATCCTTATCCTAACCGTGTGTTAGCCCTGAGTAAAGACGAAGAGTATCTTATTAACGGAAGTGATTCTTCCTTCATGCAAATTTATAATCTGAGCACAAAAGATAAACCAGTGAAAGTAATAGGTCACAAAGGGTTTGTCAACGATATTAAATTTTTGCCGGATGGTTCAGGTTTTGTATCTGCCTCCTCTGATAGAACGTTGCGATTGACCGATCATAAAACAGGACAAAGCAAACTATTGGTAAGTGTTCCTTATAATTTGAAATCTATTGATATAAGTTCTGATGGTAAGTTCATTGTTGGTGCCTCGCCTTCTGGTGAGCTTATACTTATCGATCTTTCCAATAACAACACCTTAACTGTTTTGGCAAAAGAATCGCCAAACAGGATTTTATCGGTGGCCTTCCATCCAACGAAGCAATTAATTGCCTACGGCACCGAGTTGTTAAATGAAAAAGGTGTTCCATATAAGGGTACTGTAAAGCTCTACGATTTAGGTTTACATAAACAGATAAAGGAATTAGGTGGTCACAAAGCAGGTGTTTCCGATATAAAATTCAGTCCCGATGGTCTACTATTGGCAAGTTCAGGATTGGATAAGCGATTGCAAATGTGGGTGGTTGACCACGAAGAAGATTTACCTATACTAATGGATAATAACAACGGCCAGGTCTGGGATATGGCCTTCTCAAGTGGATCAGACTATTTACTCACATCTTGTAATAATGGAGAGATCAGAGTGTGGCCAACCGATCCTAGAATGCTAGCCGAAGAGGTATGTCCAAAGTTGCCACGTAATATGACTCCCGAGGAATGGGAGACCTATGTTACAAATGGCATAACCTATGAGACCACATGCAAGAGTTTGTTGATAAAAGATTTTTAACCTAAGCAGATGCGCAAAGAATATTTTTTCTCCTGCTTATTTTTATTTGTCATCACATACGGTTCGTATGCTCAAAATGACACGGAGTGCGAACAAAGTCTTACGATCGCACAAGATGAATTTGATGCCGGGCATTTTTATGGATTACCCGCCATTTTAAAGGATTGTCTTCAAAAATTTTCTACAGAACAAAGAGTGCGTGCATACATGCTATTGGCGCAATCTTATTTATTAATCGATGATCATATCGCTGCAGAAGACAGTTATATGAAGCTTTTGCAGGCTGACCCAGAGTATTTGGCAGACGTATCAAAAGATCCCATCGATATTTTTTATCTGAGTAAAAAATTTACAACCACACCTGTTTTCACGCCACACGTCAGGGCAGGTGTTAATACTTCTATTTATAGATTGATTCATGAAGTGAATACATTTTCTGAACCAGTAACTACTCAACACATTTTGAAATTTCCTTTTCAAGCGGGTGGAGGAATTGATTGGAACGTCAATGAAAATTTAAGCCTTTGTAGCGAGGTTAATTTTTCACGTAAAGTATTTGCAATAAACTACACGGGTAACTTTAAACAGGATACTCAATCATATACAGAAAAACAGAATTGGATTGATGTGCCGCTGTACCTAAAGTATTCAGACTCGGAAGGAAAAGTGCGACCATTTGGCTACTTGGGTTACGCTTTGAATTTCTTATTTAGTCCGTCAGCTGCGATACGTTATATTAATAACACTACGGATACCAAAGATGGTGAAATAACCACTAGCCAAGCGCCTACAACGGGTCCAGACATCAAGCTAGGATATAAAAGAAATACGCTAAATCAATCGCTGGTAATTGGAGGAGGCTTCCGATATAAGATAGGCAAAGACTTTGTTTTTGTCGATGCCAGATATATGGCTGGCCTCACCAATCTCACAAAAAAGGAGACTAATTATTATCAGTCTGAGAAGTCCGCTGGCAACGATTATACATTAGCTGAAACAACAATAAAATATGCTTTTATCGGGGATTATTTTAGGTTGGATAATGTATCTATCTCAATTGGATACGTAAAACCAATTTACCATCCATCGCGAGTTAAGAAAATGCGCACGGGGAGAACCATGAGAAAAGTATCTAAGGAAAAGAAGAATGATGGGGAGTAGATTGAAGTATAGCGCTCTTATTTTTTTGGCCATCGGAAGCCTCTTGTTTTCTTGCGACACTTCCAATAGTGTTGAAGATCCAAACCAAAATTTCTTTTATAAATATTATGGTGGTGATGGCGAACAAGAAGGTGTTGACGTTGTGGCAGGGCCTGATGGATCTATATACTTGTTTGGGAACTCCACTCCACCTGGGACTACCTTTGGCAAACAACTTTACTTAGTCAAAACTGATGCGAATGGGATTTTAATGTGGGAGAAAACATTTGGAGGAAAATTTGATGATGAGGCGAAGGATATTGAACTGTTAGGTGGTCAACTGGTCATTTTAGCAAACTCACAAAAAGGTTCCGCTGAGAATGATATACTATTGATGACCTTCTCATTAGATGGAAATAAAGGGGATAGCGTTTTGGTGGGACTCAAAACTGATACAGGGGCAGAAGCAGACGATAGGGCTAGTACTATCTCTCAAACTAATGATGGATTTATCGTATCTGGATCAACAACAGCTGTTAATAAGAAACCAAATGGAGGTGCGGAAGATATTACAGATGTACTTCACCTCAGATTTGCCAGTAACCTTACCATTTTCGATGAAGCTGTATGGTCCAGGACGTATGGAACAATCGGGACAGATGGAGGTTCAAAAGTATATCAGGTAGATCAATCAACATATTACGTATTTGGATATTCTAATGTTGATATCGGCACAGGTTCGGGCGTAAATGATTTTAATTTCTGGATATATCAATTGGGCGCAACTGGTGTTCCTAGTAAGAATCAAATGTATCCTGGGGCAGTGACTACCGATGAGGTTTTAACATCAGTTATCACACCGCCAGTTGGATCAACGGATGGATTTTTATTGGCTGGTACTTCTGAAAACACGAGTAACAATTTTGACATCTACATCAATAAACTAAGACAGTCGCTATTATTTAATCCAGCGACTGACTATCAAATAAATAAACCACTGTCAGTGAATCTTGGAAAACTTGATAAAGACAAAGCACGGGTATCCGCCTATGCCTCTTCTTCTTCTGGTTATTTATTATTAGCTAACGAGAAAACGTTAACCTCTAATAATTTCTTGCTCACTAAGATTACTTTGGACGGCCAGCCGGAATGGTCAAATCCTTCGAGTCTTATTTTTGGCGGACAGAAGGATGATGTTATCGGAGCCGTTTCAGAATTGCCTGATGGAAAAATCTTATTGGTTGGCACGATGGAATTAGGAGATGAAGGGCAAAAAAAGATGGCACTGATCAAAGTGAATAAGGATGGGAAATTCCTTAATTAGGTGTGTTTTTAACTAGAAAGGGTTACTTTTGGAGGTCTATCACCATTTAAAAGCTATAGTTGTTCGCCCGCTTTATGCCTAAACTTTTAAGACTGAGGTTTTTACGTTTTTTCCTTCGGTTTGGGCATTCATCCATTTGGCAGACATATTTGCCACTAGTAGTTTTCATTCGGATAAATCAAGCAAGACCAGTCCAGATTTTTTATTTGCGAGTGACTTCAAATAAACAACCAGCCGCCTATTGAAAACCTTGCTTAAATCCGATTGGCATAGGCATGGGTTGACGCTTCTCGGGCTGCTCTTATTATTATTTGTCTCACAAAACGCCTCCGCTGCAACCTTTACTTCAAATGTGGCTTCAGGTAATTGGAATGTTGCTGGAAGCTGGACACAATCTGGTGGCGATGGAGACGGAATACCAGATGCCAATGATATTGTTATTATACAATCTGGGCACAATATTTCATTAAATGGTGCACAATCCGCAAATACCGTTACCATTAATACAGGAGGAACCCTCACGGCAACTGGTGGGAGTTTAACTGTTGGCGTTGGTGGAATGTCCGTTGCCGCTGGGGCAACTTATGTCCATAATATTGATGGTGGGTCTATTCCAACAGCAACTTGGGCAGCCACTTCCAATTGTAATATCACGGGTGTAACAGCTACCGTTCCTGTAGGCTTTAATCAAACATTTGGTAATCTAATCTGGAATTCCTCCCTTCAGAACACAAACATTTACCTCCAATCTAATATCACAATTCAAGGTGATTTTTCAGTTTTAGATACCGGACTCCCGCTTGATGCTACTAACAGAGCACTCAGAATGTCCAATACTGGAACAGGTTATACAATTGGCGTAACGGGTAATTTTGTAGTAACCAATAGTTCATTCAAGATGAACAATAACACTGGCTCCTGCACTCTTAATGTTGGAGGAGATTTAACATTAAACAGTGGAAATTTTACCATTGTTACAGGAAATGCCAATTCTACTGTATCCGTTACCGGTGATGTTAATGTGTTGGGCGGAACTCTTGATCTGCAAGAGGACGGCAGTGCTTCGATAGGAACCCTTAATGTTACAGGTAATTTTACTCATACAGGTGGCACAATTACAGAGAGCGGAGGTGGTAATGGTTCAATAGTATTTAACAAAGCTGGTACTCAAACCTATACGTCTGGTGGTACTGTTGCCAATACAATCAATTTTACAGTTAATAGCGGATCGACCTTGCAGATGGCTGCGGCAGGAACTGTTGTAAGCGGAGGCGGTGCATTTTTATTATCAGCGGGTGCAACTCTTGGAATAAAATCGCCAGATGGTATCACCACAGTAGGAACAGCTTTAGGAAATATTCAAACCACCACTGCAAGAACATATACCGCAGGTGCCCACTATATTTACAATGGAACTGCAGATCAAGTTACAGGCACTGGGCTAACAGCCAATACACCAGGGAATATAACAATCAACAACCCTGGATTCACAGTCACCCTTAGCGGAGCTACTTCGTTAAGTGGAAATCTAAATGTTTCAGCAGGTACTTTAGCAACAAACAATCTTGCGCTTTCACTTGCTGCTTCAAGAACTTTGACTGTTTCGTCATCAACGACTTTGAATGCAGGAACTACTTCTATTTTATGGGGAGGAGCTTCAGGTGCAGCTAATATTGATGGTATTTTTAAAACAGCTAACACAACTGGTTTTTCCGGAGGTGCGGGAACAGCAATAAGATCAACCAATAGTCCTACTATCACATTGGGTGGTAGTTCAACAATTGAATATAACCTTCTAACTGGAGGACAGACAATTACAGGAAGAACTTATGATAACCTAACATTATCTAATACGAGTGGTACGAATACTGCAGGCGGCAATATTACAATAGATGATGCATTAATTACCACGGCAGGCGGCACCTTGGACATGGGTACCACTAATCTCTTAGGAGGAACCTTGACTACGATTACCAATGGAGGTACGATTAAAACTTCTGTTCCAACAGCAACCAGCAGCACACCAATCCCGACCGGAAGAACTTGGGGAGGAACGATAGAATACGCGCGTTTAACAGGATTACAAACTGTTGTAACAGGAACCTACAACAATTTACTATTAGACAACACAAGTGCTTCGAATACAGCAGGTGGAAACTTG
>JANOQK010000409.1:0-13264 GCA_031414855.1 Bacteroidia bacterium
TACTTAAACATGATTCGTCTATCAATGTCTATGGGAAAATCAAATGGTTCTAAACTACGGTCGCAAATAAGTTTAGCTTCTCCTTTGATTTTGAATTCAGCTTCAAGGAACGTCTCATGTTTATCCAGCACAACGTTCGCGCTGAAATGGCCATCTGAAATCAGATCTTTTCCGTATTTCTCGAAAAAAGCGCTACCAAATTCGTAATCGAATTGATGGGCTTTATAACTCAGGCCGATGATATTAACACTAAAAGCCTTCACTTAATCCTCCCTTAGGGCTTTTAAAATTAGGGGGCAAATTTATCAGGATTTACCGGATTTGTGACTGTAGGGAAGAGGTTTTTTGCTCCACTTTTAGAAGATTATTATATAAATCACTGATTCAGTGATGATTAATAGTAATTGGGAGGCTTAATTATCAAACAAAATCAGCGAAAACCTTTTTTTTGAGGTCTTCTCGGGAGATTTTATCATAGGATTCAACTGCATAATCGACTACATTTTTTTTAAAACCCAGTTTGATAGCTATGCTTTTGCAAAAGACAAGTTCACTTTCGAAAATTTTGTGGTCGGCAAACATCAATTCGATACAGGCCATGAGGTATTCAAATTTTTTATCAATGGATAAAGCCCCCAGGGTATCAATCGGCTCAGGATTGCGAATAAGACTAGTCACACTTTCTTCTGAAAAGTTGCGGTCATGCGCTATTTTGTAGATCATATCGCGTTCCGTCTGAGCGAAATGCTTATCAGCTTCAGCTAGTTGAATAAGAATGTTAAGCTGCTTTTTGGTGACGATGTCCATTTTATACACCTTTCTGTCAAATCTAATATTTAAAGTACATAAAAAGTGGTTCCTAAGTTCAAAGTGGGCTTAAAGCGGTGATTGACCTTATTTTTCTTTGGATTGCTCTTGTCTATTTTTTATGATATCACATGCCAGATAAATGGCCTGACGCATAGATCCTTCATCTGCCAGATTCTTTCCGGAAATTGAATATGCAGTTCCGTGGTCAGGTGAAGTTCTAATGATAGGCAGGCCAGCCGTATAATTCACTCCGTTGTCGAATGCGATAGTCTTGAACGCAACTAGTCCCTGATCATGGTACATAGCCAGAACGGCATCGTACTTTGTGTGGTGGCCAGCTGCAAAAAATCCGTCAGCTGGGAAGGGTCCAAATATCAATTTTCCTTTCGTTTTGAGATCGTTGATAACAGGTTTTATCACCTCATTCTCCTCATTGCCTATTAGACCTTCATCCCCTGCATGTGGGTTCAATCCTAAGACTGCAATTCTGGGCTTGCTTATGTTAAAATCTTTTTTCAATGAAAGTTCAAGCAAACGTATTTTCAGTTCAACTCTTTCTTTCGTGATATAGGAGGAGATTTCTTTGACAGGAATATGTTCGGTTACCAATCCCACTTTCAAATCATTACCCACCATCAGCATCAGGCTTTCGGTGGCATCAAATATTTTTGTCAGATATTCGGTGTGACCACGAAAAGGAAACTCCTCCCCATGGATTGTATTTTTATCAATTGGTCCTGTAACAAACCCATCTATCAACCCTTCTTTTACTTCTTCTACTACTTTTTTGAGACTAAGTAACGCTGCTTTACCAGCCTCTTTAGAGGGTTGCCCAGGATTTATTTCAATGGCATCTTCCCAGCAATTCACAACATTGATTGACTTCGCAAAGAATTGACCTTTGTTTTTGACCTGACTATAATTGAATTCCTCCAGGTTCATCAACTTACGATAAAAGGAAAGCACACGTGACGACCCATAGACTACTGGAGTGATCATACCTAGTATGCGGCTATCAGCAAGCGCTTTGATCACAACTTCAGGGCCAATGCCGTTTATATCACCTAAGGTGATGCCAACGCGCGGTTTTTCTAGAGGATGGTTTGTATTGCTCATGATTAGTTAACAAGATGTGCAAGATAAAAATTAATTTTTCATTCAGGCATTAAGCTAAGGACATGGGCATTTGGACTTAGGTATTGCAAGTGTTCACGGTTTAAAGATCAGCTTCATGGGCTGATGTTTTCCTATTGCCTGAGACCTAATGCCCAATAATATGATCTATCTTTCGACTTTAAAATGGATATGGTTCGCCCCAAGAAATCTTTAGGTCAGCATTTTCTGAAGGATCAAAACATTGCCGCTAAAATTGTTGAGGCCCTAGAACTTCCAAATCATTTTCATCGCGTGATTGAAATTGGCCCGGGAACAGGCGTGCTTACTCAGCTTCTCGTAAAACGGGAAAAAATTGACCTCTGGTTGATTGAAGTTGATAGGGATTCGGTTGCTTTTTTAAAGAAAAATATGCCAGACCTACGCGATAGAATTGTGGAGGGTGATTTTTTGAGACTTGATCTTAGTCAACTCGTTCAGTCTGAGGTATCCATTATTGGTAACTTTCCTTATAATATATCTTCTCAGATTTTCTTTAGAGTATTGGAGTATCGGCATCAAGTGACGCAAGTGGTATGTATGCTGCAGAAGGAAGTAGCCGAAAGAATAGCCTCCCCTCATGGCAGTAAGGTATATGGCATACTCAGCGTTTTATTGCAAGCGTATTATGATATTGAATTACTATTCAAAGTGCCTCCCGGTGTTTTTTTTCCGCCACCTAAGGTAATGTCGGCTGTTATTCGCTTAAAGCGCAATCAGCGTAAGCAATTAACCTGCAATGAGACTTTGTTCGTGAAAGTGGTGAAGCAAGGTTTTCAAAACAGGAGGAAGACATTGCGCAACGCGCTTAAACCTTTAAATTTACCAATTGTAGTTTCGGCACTTCCCATTTTTGAGAAGCGGGCAGAACAATTGAGTGTAGAAGATTTTATTTCACTTACATCGTTAATAGAAAAATCCGGTGGAGCAGAAGCAGCCAATTGAATTTGATTTAACTAAAGAATACCGCGACCGGTTTCAACTGGCGCTGGATGAGCGCGATATTGAGTTCATTCGCAAATCATTGGAAGACATTAATGCAGCGGATATTACGGCACTGCTTTATGAATTTAACAGGGAAGAATCCAAGTTCGTAATTGATTTGTTGCCGGTGGAAGTCCGAGCGGAAATCATCAATGATCTGGATAGCGATGCCAGAAAAAATTTCCTTAAGATTTATGCGCCTTCTGAGTTAACAGAGATCATTAATCAATTGGCCTCTGATGATGCGGCAGATATTTTGAATGAGTTGCCCATCAAAGAAAGTGAAGAAGTTATTGCGCGACTTGATCCCGAATTAAAATCTCAGGTGATTGATTTGTTGCGTTACGATAGTAATGTAGCGGGCGGTATCATGGCCAAAGAATTGATCAAAGCCCGTGATCATTGGACCGTTGTGCAATGTATAGATGAAATAAGGAAGCAAGCTGAAAATGTTTCCAAATTTTACGCGGTCTATGTGGTAGATGATCAGGATAAACTGCTGGGCAGAGTGGCTCTTCAAAAACTTATTCTTACCGATTCTAAAACAATTGTTAAAGAGATTTTTGATGATGACGTGGTTTCTGTTGAGACCTACTTGGAAGACCGCGAAGTAGCTGAAATCATGAAGAAGTACGATCTGGAATCTGTGCCGGTAGTAAATGTTCAAGGCCAACTGGTGGGTCGGATTACGATTGATGATGTCGTTGATGTGATCACCGAGCAAGCGGACGAAGATCGCCAACTCATGACGGGTATCTCGGAAGATGTTGAAGAAGACGATAGTGTTTGGAGGAACACACGTGCGCGTTTGCCGTGGTTGTTGATTGGCGTGGTGGGGGGGATTGTCAGTGCTAAATTTATGGGGCTCTTCGAAGACCAGATTTTGCAAGTCGTTGCTGTAGCAACTTTTATTCCTTTGATACAAGCAACCGGTGGAAACGTGGGGATTCAATCTTCCTCTATTGTTGTTCAGAGTTTAGCTAATCCTGGAATTGTGGATGAAGGACTTTGGAAACGGCTTTCTAAAGTATTTTTAGTTGCGCTTTTGAATGGGGTGCTGTTGAGCCTTATTGTTTTGGGTGTGAATTTGGCGTTGGGTGGAGAACAGAAACTTTCACTCGTTGTTTCCTTTGCATTATTTAGCGTTGTGGTAATTGCGTCCTTCATAGGCACTATAACTCCCCTTATTTTAAACCGGTATGGTTTCAACCCGGCATTAGCTTCTGGGCCCTTTATCACCACCACCAATGATTTGTTGGGTTTAGGTATATATTTCCTAACTGTTAATGTATTACTTTAAAATTCACTTCTGTAAATCAGCCATGTAATAAACCCACTGGTATTGCAGCGCTAAATATGATTTATTAATTTAATATTGAAGAAATTTGTATATCGATACGGCATAAGTATAAAATGGGCGCAAAGTTTAAAAAATACAAACAAAGAATTCAGGAGAAGTTTGACGATATCATCGAGAAACCTCTGTTGACATCTTTTATTGTGCTCGTAGTCATGAGCTTGATTGTAATAGGCTTAAGTCTAAAGTATTATATCAACGATTTCGAAACGTTTTGGCCGCAAATACTTACCGAAGCTCATGGAATGATTTTCGATATAGCGGTGATTGGTATTTTGATATTTTGGTTGAATAAGAATGGAGAAACAAGACAGCGAATACGAACTTATAAAGATGAGATTGACGACTTCAGGTTGTGGGAATCAGAAGAAGCTGCATTCAGGACTGTAGGTAATTTAAAGAGGCTTAATCGGCATCACATTTATGAAATCAATCTTGTGAATTGTTACCTCAACAAGACAAATCTTAACTATGTGAACCTCAAAGGATCGAACCTGAATTCAGCTAATATGTCTAATTCATCTTTGATTGAAACTAATCTGGAGAACACCAGACTTAACCAAACCAATTTTGAGAATTCTAACTTGAATCAGGCTAACCTAAAAGCAGCGTATGCTAGTGGTGCCAATTTCAAGGATGCTTTTTTAATTAAATCTCAATTTGAGGGCGCTTTTCTAATTAAGACAAGTTTTAAAAATGCTTTTTTGATGGAGGCGAATTTGCAAAACAGTTATTTAATGGGTGCTGATTTTGAAAATGCCAGTCTCTACAAGGCTGATTTGCGTGGCGCCAAAGGGTTGACAGTAGAACAATTGGCAAAGACAAAAACACTTTACCTAGCAAAATTTGACGATGATCTTTTTGAACAAATAAAAGTTAACATTCCCGAACTCATAGGAAGTTGACACGGATTGAATTTGGTTTCATTATATAATACTTTACCTTTGTAGCATCAACAAACAACGGTTTCGAATGCGAAACCGTTGTTTCTTTTTTTGACCGCTGATGATCAAGAGAATTGCTCGAATGATTTGTTGGAATTGCGGTGAAATAAAATTTAAAACAGTATGAGTACCAAAACATCTTATTACACTAAGGAAGGCCTGGACAGGTTGACTAAAGAGTTAAGTCAATTGAAAACAAAAGGCCGTGCGAATATTGCTCACCAGATTGCAGAGGCACGCGATAAGGGTGACCTCAGCGAGAATGCAGAATACGATGCGGCAAAAGATGCACAAGGACATCTCGAAGCAAAAATAGCGCAATTAGAAAATTTGCTCAGTAATGCGCGCCTTTTGGATGAAACTAAGATTGATACTTCAGTATGCTCTATTTTGTCTAAGGTGACAATAAAGAATAAGAAAAACGGAGCTTCATTTACTTATATGCTTGTTTCTGAAGAGGAAGCTGATTTGAAAGCCATGAGAATATCTACCCAATCACCTATCGGAAAAGGCTTGTTAGGAAAGAAGAAGGGGGAGACTGCCAATATTAAGACGCCTGCGGGCGAAATTGAATTTGAAATTGTAAACATTGGTGCATAGTAAAATTTCAAGTCGCAGGTTACTTGTTTCAGATCACTAACAGTTAGAATATAGAACGAACCTGAAACTGGAAACCTGAAACTTTTTCGTATGCCGACTATTTTCTCAAAAATTATTAATCGCGAAATACCAGGGCACATCGTTGCGGAAGATGATCGATTTATTGCCTTTCTCGACATTGTTCCTTTGGTGATGGGTCATGTATTAGTGGTTCCCAAAAAGGAAGTCGATTATATCTTTGATATGGAAGATGATTCTCTTAGTGCTATCAATTTGTTTGCTAAAAAAGTGGCTCACGCAATTAAGAAGTCAATTCCATGCAAAAGGATTGGTGTAGCAGTTATAGGACTAGAGGTTCCACATGCGCATATTCATCTCATTCCTATGAATACAGTAGGTGATATTAATTTTACACGACCAAAACTTAATCCGACCTCTGTGGAGTTAGCTGAAACAGCTAGTCTTATACGCAAAGCTTACGAATCCTTATAGGAAATTAATATCCACATTTAATGGATAGCGCATCAGGTATTGCACTGCCTCTTGAACGGTCAAATTTTGAAATAATACTTTATAAAGGGTTTCTGTAATCATAGCCCTTACCTTATAATAATCGGCACATTTTTTTACGATTCGAACTGTATTGACACCTTCAGCAATTTCTTCCATGTCTTCGAGAATTTCTGAAAGTCGTTCGCCTTTTGCAAGACGATAACCCACCGTAAAGTTTCGACTCATGGGACTGTTGCATGTAGTCACCAAGTCACCGATTCCGGCAACACCTAAAAATGCGCTGGTACCGCCTCCAAGCGCTTTACCTAAATGCACCATTTCTACTGCTCCTCGACTAATCAGAAGACCTTTGGCGTTTTCTCCATAACCCATTCCGCTTAATGCACCAGAAGCGATAGCGATAATATTCTTGATAACTCCTGCTAACTCAACGCCCACCAGGTCATTGTTTTCATACACCTGAAAACGATCGTTACGTAAGAGCTTTTTGCCTGTTTGAATAACTTCATTGAAATGAGAAGCAACAACAGTTGCCCCAGGCTGACGTTGTGCTAATTCACGCGCAAGATTTGGCCCGGCCAGGCAACCGACACGCACTACTACGCTTTCCTCCATGATAACCTCGCTCATGGTTTTCACCTGATTGCGGTTTAGCTGCGCTACCGTTTCTATCGTTTCACCTTTTGGAAGTGTGATGTCAAGTCCTTTGGTCCCATGGATTAGAATGTGATAAGGATGAAGATATGGAGATAGCTTCTTCATCATTTTACGAAAATGTTCTGAGGGAACAATAGGGAAGATAACATCACATTGACTGGCCAGATATCCCATGTCGTTGGTGGGAATGATATTCTTGCTCATCTTATGGCCGCGGTTTTCACGCTTGTCCAAAATGTGTTTCACCACTTTTTCGTCACGCGCATACAAAATCACCTTTCTGTTACGAGCGATCATGTTGGCAATGACTGAGCCAAAATTACCTGCGCCTATTACTCCTACGGGTTTATCAGATGAGCTTTTCGAGGTCATAGCCTGCAAGGCGGTTGTGGTAGTAGTAGAGCACGTTTAGATCCTGTGTGACTATGTTACCTGCCTTATTTTTTAAAAGAGGACGCTTAAGGTGGAAGATGCCGACATTATCTATGCCACGGTTAATAACTAAATCAGCATCTCCTTTTAAATGGGTAGCGTGATAGACTTGTCCTTCACTGCTAAGTCTGTAAACTTCTTTTCTCAGACGCTTAAAGGTTTCTTTAAATTCGATGTAATCGATTTCCAAATCTTCTTCTGGCAACCTTAGGAAGCCAAATAAATCTAATTTGGGATGTTTTTTCTGCCACATCTCAAAAGCAATAAAGGCAACCAGGTGGCTTGCGAAAATCCGATTAATACGGTGATATTCTTTTACGATCTTTTGACTGAGCATTCGTGTGTATTCATTCTCACGTTGCGGATCTTCAACTATCGTTCCGTTGCTTAAGAAATAATCCCTGGTATCTACAATCCTTCCGTTTGAATCAAGGCTATTGCCATCATCGTCAACGTAATTGCCCATGACATCCAAACCTGGTCCTATCGAAACGGAAATATTAGAGCCCTTCGTAAAAAACTTAAACATGAATTTGATCAACTGAAAACTTCCGTAATTGTCCTCTTCCGGAAAATATCGATTCTGACCTTTTGATTGCAGGTAGTCCTCTATGAGATCCGGTGATTCTAAAACAAAATGATAATTAAGCGTAACGGGAACAACAAAAATCTTCCTTACTTTTCCAACTGGATTTTCAAGATAAAGATTTCGTTGCGCTTCAATAGAAGTGCTGAGCAAGCCAAGTTTCAATTGCTTTTCAAGCATACCTGAACGTGAACGGGTACCTCCTGGGAAAAACAAACTGTGTGCACCTTTTTGCAGTGCCACATTAGAGTACATTTTAAGCGTTTCTAAATAAGGTACATTCTTCTTTCTTCTATCTACTTTGTAGGCCCCGAGGCTGTTCATGAAGTAGGCAAAAATTTTAATATTAAATAGATTTAACCCGGCACCATATATAAATGCGGGTAGCCCTAGTGAATGGATTATCCACCCAATAAGGATGGAATCGAGATTACTAAAATGTGTGGGCACCATTACCACCGTGCCTTGTTTAGCTAATCGCCTCAGCATTTTTACTTTGCCGACTATCTGGATTTTATCACGAAGTGTATACTTGGATCTAAAGAAGGCACCGAATTTTTTTACGCGTGCTCCATTTAATAATCGGGAGAAAAAAAATTTCAGAATCTCCCGAGTAACTCTGTATTTATTGGGTATGAAATTGCCGGCAATCTCGTTGGCATACCGGTGCACAATGCGCTCTAAAATTTCTTCTTCTTTTTTGCCACTCTCTTCAGCTGTTTTAGAACTAAGTTCAATAAGTTCATTTTTTATTGCTGACCAAAACTTGGGTTCGTCTTTTGGATCTACTCGCCAGCGATTCCGCTTCATCCGGTTTTGTTCACGATACACTGTGGCCTCCAGTTCATCAATCAATTGTTTTCTTGAAGGCCTTACTTTGAGGATACGTTCGCAGGATTTTCGAGTGACTTCGTCCAGAAATTCCTTTCTGTTTTTACTTAACTGGTAAACCGGCCAATCGGGGATACCATCGAGAATAGGCTTATAGGCGCGGTTTTTATTCTTCTTTTCTTCCAGTATCTCCATCAACGTATTGCGTCAGCGAACCTCAAAATTAGAAATATTCTCAAATTATGCGTGGATAATGAATAATTGAGGCGATCAATTCAAGTTTTAAGTCTCAAAACTGCGGCCGTCCAAGGAAATAACGGATCAGATTATAAGGTAAGATCTAGAGTGCCTCCATGGAAGCCCTTAGGCACAGCTGCATTTCCTGAAATCTTTCAAGAGCCTTATGGATGAATTCTTCATTCAGGATATTTTTTAGATCATCTTCGGATGCTATGTCATATTCGCTGATCTTAAATGTTTGTTCCAGAAGTCCCGCTTCAAGTTTAATAAGATAACGGTTGTTCCAATGAAAAATGGTGATTTTACAATCTGGATGGGGAATATCTCCTACTACTCTCATGGCCTAAAAGTAAGGATTTTGAAGGAGAAGAGATTCTGGATGTAGATTGCATGAGGCAAGGGTCTTAAAAAGTTTTTTTCTTTAAAAGATTCACTCCAGCAGTTTTGTAACCAATCAAGAAAGATGAGGTGTAAAATTGTGTTTACTTTTGGTGTGCGGTACAAATTTTTGAATTTTGGCCAGGCTTTTTTTTAAAAAAGTGATAATGTTTCTGCTGGATAACTAAATATTAATCAAAACCTGTCGTTTTTTACAAATAAGAGTTCTTTTCTGAAGAGAGTATTTATTGTTATTTGTAACTATTCATTTTTTTTAATGTTGTATTCTTGAGATGTCAAATAAATATGGGTTTTTGCAAAGTAAAAAGGGTTTTTAGGGGACTACTACTTTTTGGGGTAGTGCTATTTTTTCCCGCTATTTCCTGGGCTACACATTTGCGTGCAGGTGAAATAACAGTTGAACGATTAAACTGCACTAGTCTTACTTTTAATATTTGCATAACGGTTTATACCAACACGGGATCGGAGATTAAATTCGGAGATGGCGATCTTGATTTTGGTGATGGAAGTAAAAAGCATGTTACTCCCAGCATTGATAACACTAAACGTCCTGACCTAGGGCCAAATGTTGGCACAGTCACCTATTGTATCAATCATACCTATTCAGGTGCAGGCAGATACATCATTAGTTATGGAGAGAATAATCGAAATAGTGGAATACTAAACATTTTTAATTCTGTTGAGACAAAGTTTTATGTGGAAACCGTCATCAACATTGATCCCCTTTTAGGGTGTAGCAATTCACCAAGGTTGCTTGTGCCGCCAATAGATAAAGCCTGCACGGGAGCAGCCTGGTATCATAATCCAGGAGCGTATGATCCTGACGGGGATAGCTTATCATTTGAATTGGCAATCCCCATGAAAGATGAAGGGCAACTTGTTAACGGTTATCGCCCACCCAACACAAAAGAATTTTATGATAAGATTGGTTTGGACTATGGCACTTCTAACGAAGATCAAGATGGACCACCTGAATTTTTCATTAATGCTACAACAGGCACTCTTTTGTGGAATGCCCCTGGTGCTCCGGGAGAGTACAATATTTCCTTCTTGATTAAAGAATGGAGGAAATTAGGTGACAATGACTGGATATTGTTGGGCTACGTAACCCGCGATATGCAGATCGTAGTTGAAGATTGTAATAATAAGAGGCCTGAATTGAAGATTCCTGAGGATATTTGTGTGGAAGCTGGTACAATTATTTCAGAAGATATTTTTGGAATCGATCCGGACTTAGATAGCGTAAAAATTGAAGCTTACTCTCAGGTCTTTGGCATCAATCCCTCACCGGCAACATGGTCCCCTAATCCACCAAAATTTCAATCTACAGCCGGTCTAAAGCAAGCCAAGCTAAAATTTTCCTGGGTCACTCGCTGCGAACATATAAAAGATCAACCTTATCAAGTTGTTTTCAAGATAACAGATAATCCACCGAAGGGTCCAAAACTGGTTCAATTTAAGACATGGAATATTCGGGTTGTAGGACCTGCCCCAAAGTGGAAGGATGTAACAATAGATCTGAGTAAGCGCTCGGCAAAATTGGTTTGGGAAAATTACGCATGCTCCAATGCGCAGATTATGCAGGTATGGCGGAGGGTAGATCAGTTCGTTTTTGATCCATCCGAATGCATTACCGGCATGCCAGATTTTCTCGGGTTTCGAAAAATTGCTGAAGTTCCAATCACTACCTCTACCTATACGGATAGGAACGGTGGCAAAGGGTTGGCGGTAGGAGCAGCATATTGTTACCGACTTGTAGCAGTTTTTCCTGAGCCAGGAGGTGGCGAGAGCTACGTATCAAAGGATATTTGCCTGGCTCCAATCTTGGCAGATGCTCCTGTTATCACCAATGTGACTATTGATAAGACAAGCGAAACTGATGGACAAGTGACACTGAGGTGGAGATCGCCATTTGATATTGATAAAGTTCAGTTTCCGCCACCATATAACTATGAGGTTTACCGATCTGAAGGTTTCTCAGGAGTGATAGGTAGAAAAAAAGCCAGAGCCCTTTCAGCTGACTCGGTGTTTGTGGACAAGAATTTAAACACAGAAGAAATAGTGTTTAACTATACGGTAGTGTTGTATGACAATAATAACATACCGGTTGACACTTCTTTCTCAGCTTCAACCGTAAGGCTTGAGGCTAAAACTAAAGTTGAGCAAATTGAATTGTTCTGGAATGCGGATGTGCCATGGAGCAACCAATCGCAGGATTATCCACTCCATTTGATTTATCGGGGTTCTTCTACCGCCACGGAAAATCAACTGGAGTTGATTGGAAGTGTGAACGTGAATGAAAAGATGTTTCACTTCATTGATTCAGGTCAATATAAGAATATTCCATTGAAGGAGACCGAAGTGTATTGTTATCGAGTAATGACGAATGGAGTTTATGGAAATCCTAAGATTAAGGAGCCACTGGAAAATTTTTCCCAGATTATTTGTGCTCAACCCAATGATAATGAGCCACCATGTTCACCAGTATTTGCAGTAGAATTAAAGGGAGTTGACTGTGAAGAATATAGTCAAAATAATGTGTGTGGCCAGAATGTGTTTTCTAATCTTCTTTTCTGGAACAGACCTTTAGATCCTGTTTGCAGAGGAGATATTAGAAGTTATAATATTTACAAGTCAACTACATCTACTGATACTGCCTCCTTTCAGTCTCCGTACGCCACAAATGTTCGAGATACATTTTTTCTGGATTCTAACTTGCCATCTTTTGCGGGTTGTTATAAAATTTCCGCTGTAGACAGATCTGGAAACGAAAGTGAATTAAGTGAGGTGTTTTGTTTTGATAATTGCCCCTATTATGAGTTGCCCAATGTTTTTACGCCTAATGATGATGAATGTAATGAGTTATTCAGCGCATACAGTGATCGCACCATTGAAGATGAATTTGGTAATACGCCTTGTGGAAAAATAGAAGATGCTAAAAAAAGGTGTGCACGATTTGTCGAGAAAGTTGAATTTACTGTCTTCAACCGTTACGGTAAAGAGGTATATAGCTACCATTCTGGGGGAGAGCGAAGTATTTATATTGATTGGGACGGTAAGGATAATAGTGGTAAGGAACTGTCCACCGGGGTTTATTATTACAATGCTAACGTAACATTTGATGTTGTGGATCCTTCTCAGAAGACTAAGATAATCAAAGGATGGGTGCACTTGATACGGTAAAGGTAGGTGCTATTATATTATTTGATGGTCATTGTAATCTTTGTAATGGCTCAGTCCAATTTATAATTAAGCGCGATTCATCTGGTACTTTTAAGTTTGCCTCTCTGCAGTCACCTATAGGGCAACATCACTTGCTTAAATTAGCTTTGCCAGTCGAACAGTTGTATAGTGTTGTTCTGATTAAGGACGGAATTCTTTTTCAAAAAAGTAGTGCGGCATTGGAGATTGCGAAAAACCTTGATGGTATCTGGCCTGGTTTTTATTTTTTTAGAATTATCCCTCGTTTCATAAGAGATTGGGTGTACGACCTCATCGCTAAAAATCGATACACCTGGTTTGGAAAAAAAGATGTTTGCATGATACCTACCCCTGAATTAAAGGCCAGGTTTCTGGATTGATTCAAATCCTCAAACTCAATAATTTAAAAATTGTTAAAGCAATTAATAATTTTTAATCTTGAAGCATAAATAGAAATTATGAAGGTCTATATTTTCCCTGGACAAGGTGCTCAGTTTGTTGGAATGGGCAAGGATCTCTACGATTCAAATGTAAAAGCCAAATCCCTTTTTGATCAAG
>JANOQK010000410.1:0-14319 GCA_031414855.1 Bacteroidia bacterium
GCCTCATTTCAAAGGCGCGTTCTACCCTTCAATAAAAAGAAAATTTCAATAGCTGTAAGTGAGAAATAGCTGAGGATAAAAAGCAATGCATTGGCGATTGCACCAACTCTGTCCATGAAAATCAGTATTAAAATTAATGTGCATCCTACCACCATTTTTACCGTTATCGATAACATGTACGATTGAATGAACTTCTCGGGGTTCGAGCGCTGAACCTTCTGAAGGTAATAATATAATGCCAGCGTGAGAAAGGTGAGCGTTGAAACAATTTCGATAGAGAATGATGGTGCCGACTCAATCCAACCTTGCTCTAGTGCAACATCAGGAACAAAAATGAAGACAAGAGAAAGAAAGAAGATTGTACTTACAAACTTTACTAAAATATGCTTCATTCTTTATTGAGGGAGCGATATAGAATATACATGGAGCCGGCAAAGGCAGAAAAAACCAGAATCAATAAAAAAGCCGGGAATTTTAACTCAAAGTACTTGTCCAGTTTCACACCAACCCAAGCTGCCAATCCAATTGATAGTAGAAGCTGGAGCCCTAGACCACTATACTTTAAAAAAGAATTGGGTTGTTCCTTTTTATCTTTCACATAATGGGAGGACAAGTAATCGGTGATCGGTAATCCGCAATCAGTCTGAACCGATTACTGATAACCACTTACTGATAACATTATGATGCAAGGTTTTCATCGGTTAATTAACCCTGGCTTCGTCCGGCCTGAAGTTACGTGTCACATTTTCAGCGCCCTTGATGTCTTTAACAGCTGCACCCATTTTACAGCTTCCGTTAAACACAGCACCTGGCTCTACTACTAATTTGCCTGCAATAATATCGCCATGAACTACAGATGTAGACTTTAACACAAGCATTTCGCTTATTTCAAGCTTGCCCTTTACTTCACCTTCAATGTCGGCATTTTGTGCCGTAATGTTTCCATCTACGTGGCTAGAGTTTCCTAAGGCAATCTTTGATTTAGATTTGATGTTACCGATAACTTTACCCTCGATTCGAATATTGCCAAACGTTTCGATGTTGCCTTCCAACACAGTACCTTTTCCAATAACGTTGCTTGAGTTGCTTATCTCTTCCGCCACTCGTTTTTGTTCCTTAGAGGTTAACATAATTTTGTTTTTAAAATGTTACAAATTCTTCCGGATTAAGGGAGTTGCCATTATACCACAATTCAAAATGCAAATGGGGGCCATCGGTCATCTCTCCACTGTTACCAACTATAGAGATTATATCACCAGCAGTCACAAAAGTACCAACTTTTTTTAACAGTTCAGCATTGTGCTTATAGAGCGATATAAGATTGCCCCTGTGTTGAATCGCAATAACATAACCAGAATCCTGAGTCCAGGAGGCCATCAGAACTGTTCCATCCGCAATACATTTTACGGGTTCGTTTGTCTTCGCTACGATGTCTATACCGAAGTGTCCCTTCTTTACATCATAATGGTCGGAGACAAAGCCAGTAATTGGAGAAAAGAAAAAAGTCTCTTGGAGTTCTCTATACTTTCCACTGGTAAGGCTGATGAGAGAAAGTTCCGATTGTTCAAAGTCCTTTCTAAACTGCGAATCAGATGGCGCAAGCTTCATATCGCCAATTGCCTTAATCGGTTTATTTTCTGAGCCCAATTGTGTGGCCGGATCTACAAATCCGTTAGAAGTGTCTCCGCTAAGTACACGCTGAAAATTTAAAATAAATTTATCCTTCCGATCAACTTCTAATGCGAGTGAATCGACTTTCAAAGCAAGTTCATATAGCCTTTTATTGGCTTCCATCTGCGCGTGCTTAGGATCAAACCATTTTGCTAAAAGCGTTTTTGAAAGAAAAAGACTACCTACAAAAATGATCATAAAGATGCCAACTGAAATCACCAACACCTTAGCATAGGTAAATCCAAAGGTTGATTTCTCCGCCAGGTTTTCTTCGTTGCGAATCACCAACTGATACTTGATAGTTAGCCTTTCGGATAGGGTTTTCTTTGGCTTCACGTCAATTTTTTCATAAAATTAGATATTCCCACCAATTATAACATTGAATGTCTGTTTTTTAACAAAGCCAACCTGATAATGAAGCTGGCTCACCATCACACGAAATCAAACAAATGGGCGTTATACGGATGCATAAAAATTACGTTAGTTTTGAATTCCAAATGTGCTCACTTTCGCCTTCATGAATAGGTATTCTCTCCTGCTTGCTATTCTTTGTTCTCTATTGATTGGCGTAAGCTGCTCCGTGGAACAGAATAATGTAACAAGCAACATCTATCATAATCTTACCGCACATTTCAACGGATATTACTATGCCTTAGAGAAAACTCGTGAGGTTGAAACTCTCATCCTTAAAAGTCTGGATGACGATCACAATCAGGTCTTGAGATTATTTCCAAAACTAGATACGGTTTTGGCGAAGAGCTATGTGAAAGACACAGAGGAGATCATAAAGATGGCTTCTATTTCCATTCAACGTCATCCCAATAGCAAATGGGTGGACGACAACTATGTTCAGGTTGGCTTGGCGCGGCTATACAGTTGTGATTTTCTAAATGCTACTCAAACATTTAAATACGTAAATACCAAGAGTCGCAACAAAGATGTGAGACATGTGGCTCTTATTCATCTGGCGCGCACCTTCACCGAAAATGCGGAGTATGACAAAGCCGAAGAAGCCTTTCGCTTCCTGGAAAAAGAACAGCTGAATAAAACCAATAGTAAGAATTTTTATTTGGAAAAAGCATATCACTATCAGGTGCGCAACGATTATGATAACATGGTACGCAATCTTGCGCTGGCAGATACCTTACTCGTTAACTCAGACCGAAAAGGAAGAATCTATTTTATAGTGGGTCAGGTCTATCAAAAATTAGGCTTCGGATCTGAAGCCTACAATTACTATCGCAAATGCCTTAGCACCAATCCAGAATATGAAATTGATTTCTACGCTCGACTGAACATGGCTCAGGTGGCGCGAATAGGCGACTCCAAGGATGTGCGCACTGTGCGCAAACAATTTACGAAACTTCTTTCCGATGTAAAAAATCAAGAGTTTCTCGATAAGATATATTTTGAATTTGGAGAGTTTGAAAGAAAGCAAGGGCACCTCCCTGAAGCTATTGAAAATTATAAGCTCTCTGCACATGCCGGAAAAAACAAACGAATCCAGGGCAACGCCTTTCTGCGTATTGGAGAACTTAATTTTGATTCACTGAAAAAATATAGTCTGGCGAAAGCCTATTATGATAGCGCAATAGGTGCTTTGCCAAAAGAATTTGAAAATTACGATAACATTAAGAAGCGTCAGGAAGTACTTGGCGACTTTGTTACCTACACGGAAACCATTCAACTGCAAGATAGCCTACTCTATTTGTCAACGTTGGACTCCATCACAGTGCGCAACAAACTTGATTCTGCTTTTGCGCTCCGGGTGAAGAAACCTGAAGCTGGGAAAAAGAAAAAGAAAAGAAATGCAGACCCTTCTAATAACAACAACCAAAACAATCCCTTTTTTCAAACTGAAACTACCACAACTTCCGACTGGTATTTTGGAAACCCGTCAGCGGTTGCATTGGGCGAATCAGAATTTCAACGCATTTGGGGTAATCTTGAATTAGCCGACAATTGGAGGAGGTCCAACAAGTCTGCCGCGATAACAGTTGATGATGACGTGGCAATTGCTAAAGTAGACAACGCTATTGTGGACAACACCGATGAAAAAAAAGAACCCGTTGATGAAGTAGGTAAGATTTTTAAGATACTACCAAAGACAGATGAACAAAAAAAAGTAGCTCTGGCTAAAATCGAAGAAGCTTACTTTAAACTTGGCGATCTGTATTTTTTAAAACTAAATGAGCGTGAAAATGCATTTGTATCATATGAAAAACTACTCGAACGATTTCCTGATACAGAGTACGGTGCCGAGGTGTTGTATAAACTCTATTTAATTAGTCGAGAGAAAAATGATGGCACCTCCGATCGGTTTGTCAACTTGCTCAAAGAGAAGTATCCGAATTCAACATTCACCAAAGTTCTCATTAACCCCGATTACCTAAAGGAAACAAGTGTGGCTGCAGAAAAGCAAAAGCTTATCTACAAACATGCTTATGCTTCTTACCAGTCGGGTAACTTAAGAGAATCTCAGGAAAAGATTACGCAAGCACTTAGTTTGGGTGAAACTGGATTTACTCCTCAACTCGAGCTTTTAAAGATTCTAATCACTGGCAAAACAGAAGACATTACCAAATATCAGTTTGAACTAGGGGAGTTTACAAAAAAATACCCAGAGGGCTCGCTAAAATCATACGCTGATAACTTGCTCGCTTCTTCCAAAACGTTTCAGGAAAAAGCAGAACGCGCCAAAGGAATACGCTTTTCCAATGTACCTTCAGAACCTCACCGTTTTGTGTTGGTCTATAAAAACACGAATAAAATAAACGACAAGGTTTCCGAGGCGACAGAGGCTTTTAACAAGGCCTACTTTCGCGATAAGAAACTGAATACAACTAACCTTGTCTTTCACGATGATTACGTCCTAACCATTGTAACAGATTTCCCCGACCGTCTGACAGCAGTTAATTATTTCGACAAATTCATAGCAGAAGCAGGCAACAATAAGACGCTTGCATCCCATAAATTCGATACTTTTGTAATCACGAAAAACAACTTCGATATTTTTTACCGAACGAAAGCACTGGATGAGTACCTCACCTTCTTTGACCGCAACTATAAAAAAGAAAATCAGTGAGCTGTTAAAGATCAAAAAGCCCTGGTTTGCTAAGGTTATTAAGTATACATGGATCATCTTCCTTTGTGTTTTGTTGGGTCTTCCTCTTTTCATTTACACCGTAAGCATAGACTTATTTGGCCTCTATGGTGAGATGCCTAGCCTGATTGAAGTAGAGAATCCAGAGAATGATTTGTCATCCCAATTGATTTCAGCAGATGCTGTTGTACTCGGAGCGTACTTTCGGTATAACAGCAACCGCAGCCAGGTTTCCTATAACGAACTATCCGAAGACCTTACCAATACCTTGTTACTTTCAGAAGATCATAGGTTTTATGATCATTCCGGGCTGGATTTTCCAGCCTATCTGCGCGTCCTTTGGGGCTTGGTTACGCTTAATCCTTCACGAGGTGGTGGTGGAAGCACGATCACACAGCAACTAGCTAAAAATCTTTATACCCGCAACCCCGATAAAAGTCTGGATGGTCTTATCGCCAAACTAGGCAAATACCCAAGAAGAGTAATCCAAAAAAGCAAAGAGTGGATCATTTCCGTTGAGCTTGAAAAGAATTTTACAAAGGAAGAAATCATTGCTATGTACCTCAATACTGCTGCGTTTAATCATAATTCCCTAGGAATTAAAGTTGCTGCAATGACATACTTCAACACAACTCCAGACAGTCTTAATCTTCAGGAGTCTGCTGTGCTGGTAGGCATGTTGCAAAATCCAACCCTATTTAATCCTGCGAGCAGGCCAGAGAATGCTTTGAGAAAAAGAAATGAAGTGTTTTATAAACTTTATAAAAAAGCCTATAAGATAAAAAACCGTGAGCAATATGATTCTATGGCAGCTCTACCACTGGATTTGGACTTCAAAATTAATGACCACAACGAAGGACTTGCCACGTACTTCCGTACCGTAGTCAACAATTATCTTTTGAACTATTGCAAAGCGAGGGGCATCGATTTATATAACTCCGGATTAAAGATTTATACTACGATTGATAGCCGTATTCAAAAATATGCCGAAGAAGCCGTGGCCCAACACATGGCAGATCTCCAAAAAAGATTTGTTGAGGAATGGAAAAAAAGAGGGCGCAACCCGTGGGTGGATGATGACACACATGCTGAAATTCCAAATTTTTTAAAACTTCGTATCAAGCAATCCGACACATATAAAAGCTTAGTTGAAAAATATGGTGAAGGAGATGACTCGGTTCGAATTATGTTGAACCTTAAAAAACCTATGAGGGTATTTTCATGGGGGGGAGAGCGTGATACCATTTTCAGTTCAATGGATTCGTTGAACTACTATAAACGATTTCTTCAAACGGGTATGATGGCCATGGATCCAATTTCTGGCGACATAAAGGCTTGGGTTGGTGGAATAGATCACGAATACTTTAAGTATGATCACGTAAAGCAAGGGACGCGTCAACCTGGCTCCACCTTCAAACCATTTGTTTACGGATTAGCAATGGAGTCAGGCTACTCACCATGCGAAACAAGAAAAGATATTTCACCAAGCTTCAAGGTTTCTGGCACAGCCTGGTCTCCAGATAATGCCGATGGAACAAAAGGTACTGGAAAGGAATTGAATTTAAGACAGGCAATGGCACAGTCAGTCAATTCAATCACCGCGCAAATTATGCAAGAACTTGGACCGGAAAACGTAGTTGAGTTTGCCAATCGCGTAGGGATTGAAAGTAAACTTGATCCAGTGCCATCACTGTGTTTAGGTACAAGTGATGTTTCCGTATTTGAATTAGTCGGGGCTTACAGCACCTTTGTCAATAATGGGATCCACATAAAACCTTTGTTCATTACGCGCATCGAAGATAAGAACGGAAATGTGATAGAAAATTTTGTTCCTAAAACACATCAAGCACTTAATGAACAGACAGCATTTAAAATGGTCTACATGCTACGTGGTGGTGTAGAAGAACGCGGTGGAACATCACAAGGGTTGCCGAGAGATCTAAAAATAGACAACGAAATAGGTGGTAAGACTGGTACAACAAATAATGCATCAGATGGCTGGTACATGGGCATTACGCATAATCTAGTAACTGGGGTTTGGGTAGGTGGAGATGAACGCAGCATTCACTTTCCTTCCTGGGATTTTGGTGCTGGTACTAAATCGGCCAGACCTATCTGGTCAATTTTTATGACTAAACTTTATGCGGACCCTCTATCAGGCATTGGCAAAGGTCAATTCAAGCGCCCTGCCTCCGGGTTAGATCTTTCCTTTGACTGCGGCCAGTTAGCAGAAGAATCCGATTCCCTTATTGTAGATGAGGAACCGATGGACATCAATAACTAGTCATAGATTTGAATGAACGATGTTCTAAAAGAACAAGTTGTATCACTACCTGATTCACCAGGCATCTATCGATTTTACAACAAAGAAGAAATTCTCATTTACGTTGGCAAAGCCAAGAGTTTAAAAAAGAGAGTAGGGAGCTATTTTAATAAACAATCACAATACAATCGTAAAACAGAAAAACTGGTATCTGAGATTGTAAAAATTGAGTATACACTAGCTCCTTCTGAATTTGATGCATTGCTTCTTGAGAATAGCTTTATTAAACAAAATCAGCCCAAGTATAATATTCTATTAAAGGACGATAAAACCTTCCCTTATCTCTGCATAATTAAGGAACGTTTTCCCAGGATTATTTCCACGCGCAAATACATTCCCAATCAAGGAGAATACTTTGGCCCCTACACCAGTGTTGTGTCTATGAATAATGTGTTAGAGCTGATCCGTCAGCTGTATTCAATAAGAACCTGTAGTCTTCTTTTAAGTGACGAAAATATTGCTCAAAAGAAGTATAAAGTCTGTCTTGAATATCAAATTGGAAACTGCAAAGGGCCATGCGAAGGCTTGCAAAGCGAGGAAAGCTACCTCGATGAAATCAGCCAGGCTCGAAATATACTTAGGGGCAATTTAAGCATAGTCGAAAACTACTTTTCCGACCACATGCAAGATTCAGCCACAGCTCTGGAATTCGAAAAGGCTGAGCTTTATAAAAACAAGACCATACTTCTTGAAAAGTTTCAGACCAAGTCATTGGTCGTAAACAAAAAAATGACCGACATCGATGTTATCACGATTAGTAGCAATGAAGAAGACGCTTTTATAAACTACATGCAAATCAAGGAAGGCGCCATTATTTTTAGTAAAAATCTTGAGGTAAAAAAGAAACTAAACGAAACTGATGAAGATGTTTTAAGTCTTGCTGCTCAGGAGATGCGTCAAATGTATGGCAATACCAATAAGCTAGTCTATAGCAATGTCCCCGTTCTGGTAAACCCAGAAGAGGAGAATGTTATCCCTCAGATCGGTGACAAAAGAAAGTTAGTATCCGTATCTCTTACCAATGCTCTTCATAGCCGGCATAAAAAGGAAACGGAAAAGTCCGAGAAAAAATCAAAGGGCTTCGAGGTACTATCAATCTTACAAAGAGATCTAAGACTTCAGCATCTGCCTAAGATAATTGAGTGTTTTGACAACTCTAACTTCCAGGGGACAACGCCAGTCGCCTCTATGGTTAGATTCGTGGATGGAAAGGCTGACAAAGCAGGCTATCGCCATTTTAATATCAAAACCGTTATAGGTCCTGATGACTTCGCTTCTATGAAAGAAGTTGTTGGTAGAAGGTATAAGCGCATTATCGATGAGAATTTAGAAATGCCAAGTTTAATTATTGTTGATGGTGGTAAAGGACAATTAAGCAGCGCTTGCGAAGCCCTAAAGGAACTTGGTATTTATAATCGGGTTCCCATTGTTGGGATTGCTAAAAAGTTAGAGGAAATCTATTATCCCGAGGATCCATTACCACTGCACATTAGCAAAAGATCACCTGGCCTTCTACTTATCCAGCGTATCCGCGATGAGGCTCATCGATTTGCCATTACCTTTCATAGGCAAAAAAGAAGCAAGTCTACGATGGTATCAGAACTTGAGTCTGTTCCAGGGATTGGAAAGAAGAAAGCTGATGAGCTTCTAGCTGAGTATAAATCATGGAAAAAAATTAAAGAAGCACCACTTGAAGCTTTGATTAAAATTGTTGGTGTCAAACGGGCGACACTCATCAAAGAGCAGCAATAAAAATGGGGCCGAAGCCCCATCCTGTGTATATCGAAATTGGAATTAATATTCCCAAAGATTGTGCTCGCGTTCCATCATTTTCATTTCTTCCCACTCTGTAGCCCAAACTCCTTCTTTGTGCGAATTAGGATAGATATCAAATATTCTATTGTCATCAGGATTCTCTACTTTGTCAATTGTTCCGTGAAACAATCGAAGTAAAAACGCATCAGCATAATTTTTATTCTCTGCGGTGTTATAGCGGTTAAACCAAATTGCTTCATCCGGGTGATTGCGGAATAACTTCTCAAGATCCTTGTATTTAAACCATCCGATCAGTTTGTAGGTAGAGGTGTTCTGATCAAATGCTTCTAGCCGCATGGCAATCATATCATAATAGAGCCTTGATCTTCTTTTGTCAAAAATGACATCCTCCACCAATGTTAGTTGATAAATTTCATTAGCCAAAAATGGAGCTGCCATACCGGCCGTTGTAGATTGCCATTCGTTAGGCGAAGTCGATGGATTTTGACCTTTACTATCTACTAAAGCCGTATAGTTCTTACCATTGTAAGTGACATTATCACCCGTATAGTTATCAATGGCTGGATCCCAATTAGCAAAAGTTTGTCCTGCCTGAGAAATCATATTTGTCTGAAAAGTGGCTTTGTCCATCTTGGTGGTAAGCGAATCTTTCTCATAAATATCAGCAATCTCACCTGAGTTCACGCCACTTATAATCAGCTTCGATAACTCATTGCCTACGGCAAAGAATCCCTTATTCTGCTTTTCACGAAGATCGATTGTTCTCCATACTTTAGCTTTATAGAGCTGCTCATATTTGGGAATACGCAGCAAAGAATTCGGATTAAACTGACCATCCGACTCCTGAGCAAAAGCAAATCCCGCTGTTAAAAACAACAACACAAACAAAAAATTCCTCTTTCTCATATTCTTGTTAAACTTATTGAACCGGTATGTTAAGTACACCACCTACTACATCTACTTTTTCCTCTTGTCCCTGAAATGTCCTTCGTGTAACAGTTTTGATATCCACCACAATTCTATCACCAGGTCTGAATTGCGATCTCCATGCACTAATATCCGGCAGCTCAGAGGTTGCATTTATAGTTGCCACCCTTGCTGTTCCGCGCGCTAAGATTACTTCCATCGACTTTATGCGATAGTTAGCATCTTTTGGCACTTCAGTCTTAAAATTTTCATCCGCATCAGCTGAAACCCGAAGGCCAGTCAAACTTGCACCCTTAACACCGTTCTTTAAGTCAATCTCCTTTCCGCTATTGTCACGTGCAACATATCTAGGTTTTGGAATTGGCTTTACGTCAAAAGCCTCTGTACCAAGAGTTGCTCCACCGTTCATTACGGTAATGAATACCTTTCTTTCTTTCGGTATGATCGTAACCTTCCCTACTTTTTCACCCTTAACAATTTCAGCACCTTTCCCACTAAACGTAGGATTATAATTTGTTCCTAATGCAGGAACTTCAATGCTAACATTATTACCACAGTTTAGGTATAGGGTAGGGGCATTACCTGTAGTTACTCTTATAACTGGCTTAGCAACGATGTATTCGATAGTTCTAGAGTAGGTAGAATCTCCATACCCTTTAATTTCAGTCTTGAAAGTTTGCTTAGATTGTCCATTGGCATCGTAATTTGATGCTGAAGCTAGAAATTCAATTTTACCCATCTGAATTTTTGTTTCAGGATCAACCGCTACTGTAAGGGGTTGGCCATTTCTAAACATAGTGGGTGTTACTCCCTCTGCTGCTGCTGCTACAAACAATTGTGCTTCGTATTTATCACCTGCCGCTACGATAGAAGCTTTTGGCTTAACCATTGGAACAATAGTTGAAAACTTTACTGTTCCCGCATCAGCTGCAGCTGCCAATACAGTCAACGCTTTGCTTTCGTAGTCCAGAATCTCTGTTTGTAATTGGGTAACAGAAGCCAAGGCTGCAATAGGAGGTGTGTTTTCAAATGTAAACGTTAGGAAGTCCTTCTTATTATGATCCGTATCATCTGCGAAGAAGGGAATGTCCTTAGGAGCCTTTGCCAGTGGTGGGAATTTTTCACCAGATAAATCAGAAACTTCTTTTACATAATCATTCAACGTCTTCTCAAACGCCTTGCCAACCGGAGAGTTGGGATCCATCATCATGGCAGCTACCTGAGAGCCGTGATTATTGATGAAGACGCCATCAACACTAGTGGTGCCTGAAATTTCGAACATCCTTGTTTTCAGGGTTTCAATATCCTTCAATGTTTTGGTAGTGGCTTCTCTCACTTTTTGAGCATTGGCTACTGCCGCAACAACTTTAGGATTAGTCTTCTTTGAGCCAGCTTCAACTATAGTGCCCAAAACGAGCGCGTTCTTTCTATCACCCTCGTCCTTTAGTCCATCGAGGGTAACATTTATAATGGCAAATTTTTCGAGGACGGCACTACTTACCTGAAGTGCCAGCAATGCTGTGAGCACCAGGTACATCATACCAATCATCTTTTGCCTTCCCGTTTCTTTGCCGCCTGACATAGTCTATACTATTTAGGTTTGTTCGTTATTAGAAATTCAAAATTATTTGCCTGTGCCTTTCATAGCTGATAGCATGCTACCGTAAACATTGTTCAGCGAAGTCAGGTTATCTGTCAATTTAGTAAGCTCGCCTGTGAACTTGGCCGTATTGTTACCTACTTGAGACAAGCCAGACATAGCGCCTGTTAGGCTTTCGTAGAACTTGTTCATGTTCTTCACATGTGAATCTGCATCCTTCAATTCCATTTCATATACAGTATTCAACATTTGCAAGTTCTTTGTTACTGCCTGCATTTGTTTGTGATATTCACCTGTGTCTTTTGAAGCATCGGCCATGGCTCCAACAGCTTTCATTGCACTTCCGTAAGATTTATTCATTTCAACCAGCGAGGCGGCTGCTGTTGAAACATTTTTGGCGTATTCATTAGTGGCAACAGCAGCATTTGAAAGGCTGCTCATCTGAGATGCAGATGTTGCAAGGTTATTAAGGCCTTTGCCAAGGTTATCAAGCAAGTTTTGATCAACCTTTGCGGTCTTTAGCATTTCATCAATTTTGAGGAGGGCAGAATCACCACCTGCAGCAGGACGATTGCTGATACGGGTTGGTTGAGCTGGGCCTTCAAAGTCTTCAGCCAACTCTGGATATACTTTTGACCAGTCTGGTTCAGGATGAGGCGGCTCAAATGCGCTCAGGAAGAAGATAGCTGCTTCCACAGAAAGACCAATCATCAGCATTTGGTCAGCACCAGTAAGGTGAAGGATTTTAAACAAAGCACCTATGATTACTACCGCAGCACCAATACCGTAAACCTTTGGCATGATGGTCTTGTAGAGTAAATCCATGAATCCGCCTTTTTTCTTGCTCATTGTAGTAGAGTTTTAAGTTGTTGCCAATTAGTTTTTAAATATAACCAGAGTTTTTAATTATTAAAATTCACTTCCCGAAGACCTACCCAGGTGCGTCATAGCACAACGGAACCCAATATAAGCGCGTGAAGAGTCTTTAAATTCATATGTTCTTGTTCCTGTTTCAAGATAGTAGGCTACATCTTTCCATGAGCCGCCTCTCACCACTTTTCTAGGAGCAATTTTTGCGTTAAATTTTTTGCTTTCCGGGTTAGTTCGCTCATCAATGTATTGGGGATTCAAATCCCAAACAGTTGGTACAGAAGCTGGGTTAAAATCATCTAAGCACCATTCGGATACGTTACCTGATGTGTCGAAAATACCATAATCGTTAGGGAAATAGGAATAAACTGGTGAGGTGTAGGCAAAACCGTCATCATAAAAATTTCCTCGACCAGGCTTAAAATTTGCCAACATACATCCTTTCGAATTGCGGATATAAGGATTACCCCAAGGATACTTAGCCATATCACGACCGCCCCTTGCTGCATATTCCCACTCTGCCTCTGAAGGCAATCGGAATTCAGGCATTGGAAATTCTCCAACCGTTTTTCTATAGTCATTCAAATAGGAGGTTCTCCATTTTCCAAAGAAAGTGGCTGCTTCCCAATTGATGCCCACCACTGGATACTGATCATAACCAGGATGCCAATAATAATAATCTTGAATTGGATCACCCATGTGATGGGCAAAATCCCTTACCCACGAAGTTGTATCCGGATAATATTTTTGACGAAATTCTTCTGCGCTAACTGTCGGGAATCCTTCAAGGGTGCCATTATCCACCAGGAAAAAGTTTGTGAACTGGCGGTACTCGTTGTTTGTGATCTCAGAATCATCCATGTAGAATGGACCTATAGTCACTTGCTTGTTGAAGTTGATTTGAGTAGACGCAGGATCTTCATCAGCTTGCCCCATGTGGAACGTCCCGGCAGGAATTGGCACCATTCCATAAGGGAGTGTCATAACCCAGCCTTCACGATTTGGCACACCAATCAATTCGCCCATGTCACCACCCTTCTTTCCGCCAATACCTAATAGGCTACAACTTGCAGAAATAGCTGCCAACCCAAATAAAGCCACGTAACTTAAAACTTTTGGAGAGACCTTTTTATTCATATTCATTTTTATTCGGCTTCAGTTTCTTTAAAAAAATCAACTTTTTAAGAGGCGAAAGTTATGCTTTACCCAACTATTTTAAAAAAGTAGTTACAAATTCTACAAAATACCCAAATAACCAAAATTATTTTCGGTTTAATGCCTGTATCGGGGAGTTCTGACTACTTTTTTGCCGCTACCCGGATTTACTGGCAACTCATATGTTAGCATAAATTCATGTGAAGTAGGCTGTTTTGCCTGCTGATCCTTAATCACATAGTCTAATGCATAACCCAATTTCAAAGATTTATCCTTCAGCAAGCTATATCCTAAAATAAGTATGGCCGCTTCTGATTGTCGAAACGACAAACCTCCCCACATAGTATCTTTAAAGTAGGCTAAACCACCCACATCAAAGGTTGTTTTGATAAAATCTGTTTTTACGAGCGTCATGAACTGGAATCTTACATCAAAATTCAGTTCATAAAAATATCCTCCAGTAACATACATATGGGTTTGTAAAGCATTTCTTTGACTCAGGCCGAAGTCAAAGGTGGATTTGATCAAATGATTGAAACTTACACCGGCATAGTATTTTTCCTTTCTATAAAAAATTCCCATGGCAAGATCGGGGCGCACCTGTGACTCCTTTCCCGTTGCATTTAGGAGAGGATCATTAGGATCGGTAGCCTTGTATTGATTGAAGTCTATGGTTTGAGAATATAGGCCTGCTCTTATACCAAAACTTAATTTGCTTTCCTTAATACCCAGATGATAGGCATAAGAAGCCTGAGCCTCCAGGTTATTTTGTGGTCCCAATTTATCGTTCACAATGTAGGCGCCAAAGCCACTATTAATTTTAAACAAGGGGGTGTTCATGCTTACAATTTGCGTGGTTGGTGCACCACCTCCACCAAAGGTTGGCTGATATCC